>JADGRD010000149.1 GCA_017881285.1 Pseudomonadota bacterium
CCGGTCGGCCTGCCCCTCGTGGAGGGCAGTGACATGTACCTCGCTTGGCTGCGCGAAAGTACCCGACCGGGTTAGGGGCTGTACCTAGTCGAGCACGAGGGCGTCGAAATCGGTCAGGAGCTTGCGGCAAGCGTCGTAGACATCGGCGTCGCCGATCCGGGCTCCCGTCTTGGGGCGCGCGAGCGCAAGCAACTCCTGGGCGGCGCGCATGAAATCGTCGGCGCCGCGGATGCTGCCAATGCCTTGGTTACCCCCGCGCACGTAGTCTTCCAGCGCTTGCACGTGCGCCTCCAGCTTGGCCGCCTGTGCCTCGCCACCCCACCCGTTCGCCGAGCTGCTTCTACGGGCGCGGACCCACGCCGCCGCCGCCAGCGCCACCCTGCGCAGGTGCCAGGCCGCCTTCTTGCCCTCGTCCTGGCCTATGCGAGCCAGCTCCTGCATCTGCCAGAACGTGCGCTCGGCGATGAGCTCGGCGCGAAACCGGCTGGTCATCCGGCCCAAGGTTTCCGGCTTCTCCCCGCCGTGCGCGGCCGCCACGTAGGCTTCGGCGGCGGGCCGCAGCGCGAGAAACCTGGGCTCCTTGGGCGCGGCCCCCTCGATCAGGCGCTGGCAGGGCGCAAATTCTTCCCCGAGCGCGGCGCCACGGTTGCCGGCCTTCCTGGCCGCGGCGTTTGCCTCCGCGGTCACGGCCAGGCATGCGGCATAGCGGCCGAGCTGGGCGAAGGCCCGGACGATCTCCTCGGCCGGCCGCGGCTTCTCCGGGTAGTCCACGGCCAACTCGGCCGGCAGCGGCGGCGGATCCGAGGACGACGGCGCGGGCAAGGTGTGGCCCAAGCGAACCACCAACTCCATGCCCGCGGACGCGGTGAAGGTGAAGGTCCTGGTCAAGTGGCCGGGAGCCGCCACTTTCAGCGAATGCGCGCGGGGCGGCCCCGAGTCGAGCGGCAATTCACGCGCGCTGACCGGGACGTGGTCGACGGTGACGTTGGCGTTCTCGGGAGAGATACGCAGAAAGAATCGCTGCATCTCCTCGCGTGGCGGGGGCGGCGCCGGACTGGCGGCTTCCCGCCGGTGGCCGCGAAGCGCGAAGATGAGGGCCACCGCCACGACCGGCACGCCGGCCAGCAGTGCCAACCAGGGAAAACCGCGCCGAGCCCGCCGGCGCGCCGCCAGCACGGCGCCCTTGTCGCGCGCCAGTGCCCGCGCCCGCAGCGACATGTCGAGCCTGAGCGGCGCGGGCTCGGCTGTCTGACGGGGCGGCGAAGGCGGTCGCGCGACCAGCCGATCGTTCCCGTCGCGGTCCAGCGCGGGCGCACTTCCGGTTTCCGGTATAGCCGCGAAGGGGTTTGCGCGTGGGCCAGCGTTCGCTCCCACCGCTGGGGCATCGACCATGGTGTTCGGCTCCAAGGCGAAGGAATCCGGCAAGGCCGAAGCAGACACCGACGCGGGAGCGGTCTCCACGGCGCACCTCGAGATCAACTCGCGCATGGCCGCCGCGGTGGCGAACCGCTTCCGCACATCGCGTTCGAGAGCGCGCACGATGGCGGATTCCAAGGCGGCAGGGATCTCCGGGCGCACGGCGCACGGCCGGGGATAGTCGCCCGCCAGGATGTCACGCAGGAGCCGTGGGACATCATCGCCTGCGAAGGGCGTGCCCCCACACAGCATCTGGTAGAGAATCACGCCCGCCGAATAGATGTCGGTGCGATGATCGATGGCCTCGGCCGGGCCTCGGATCTGCTCGGGCGACATATAGAGCGGGTTTGCCAGCACCACGCCCGCCGCGCTCGCGGCGAGTTTCGCCGCCGGCCGCGGCGCCTGCGGCCCGCTTACCTTGGGGATGCCGAAGTCGATGAGCTTGATGAGATTTGGCCGCTCCTTGCCGCTGCCGACGAAGATGCTCTCGGGTGTGAGGCCGCGGTGAACGATGCCGTGCTGGTGCGCGGCCGAGAGCCCGCCGAGCACCTGGCTCATCACATCAACGGCGAGCGGTACGGGCAAACGTAGCGACTGCTTAAGCCAGGCGGACAGCGGCACCCCATCGAGCAACTCCGTTGCCAGAAAAAGCAGGCCGCGTTGGCTGCGCCCGCTATCGAAGACCGCAATGATGTGCGGATTGCCGATGCCACCCGCCGCGCGCGCCTCGCGCTGGCAGCGCGCCGCGAGTTGACTGTCGCCGCTCGTGGCCTCGAACAAGGTCTTGACCGCAACCCGGCGGCCGAGGCTGGTGGCCATCGCCTCGTAGACCACGCCCGTGGCCTCGCGCCGAACCTCCCGCACGATCTGGTACTTGCCGTCCAAGGTCTCCCCGATGGCCGGCGCCAGGGGGCAAACCTCCATCATCGGCTCGCCTGTCGCGGCCGAAACGCTCACCTCCCGCGGATGCTGGCTACCGCAATAGGGACAGGACACCGAATCAGGATAGCAGCACGCCAACGGGGTTCGGGGTAGAAAACTCCCGAGCACGACCGGCAAGACAGCCAAGACAGCGGATCAGACACTTGCGCGAAACCGAACCTCTTCCCGACCACCGGCGCCCGGCCGGCCTGCGCGCCATCGCCGTCTACGAGGCCGCCAAGGGCTGTCTCGTGCTCCTCGCGGGTATGGGCCTGCTCGGGCTCATCCATCGCGACGTGCAGGAAGCCGGCGAAGAGCTCGTGCGCCACTTCCACTTGAGCCCATCCGCGCACTACCCACGCGTCTTCCTCGATCTGACCGCGAGGGTGACCGACGCCTGGTTGTGGGGGCTGGCTCTGGGATCGCTGCTCTATGCCTCGCTGCGTTTCGCCGAGGCTTTCGGCCTCTGGCATGACAAGCGCTGGGCCAAGTGGCTGGGCGCCGCGAGCGGCGCCATCTACGTGCCCTTCGAGTGGGTCGGCCTATTCGAGAAGGTCACCGCTCTGCGGTTCGCGTCGCTTGCCGTGAACCTGCTGGTCGTGGGCTACCTACTGAAGTCTCTGCGGCGCCGCCCCCAGGGCAACGAAGGTGGCGCCGATCCGTAGATGGTTCTACTTCGCCCGTTTCCCGGCGGACGGACCGCAGGTGGTTTGGTCGCAGTAAGCGCCGGCCAGGGTGGCGCCCTCGTCGAGCAGCACCCAGTCATAGTGGATGAAGTAACCGGTCGCCTTGAATTCGGTCTTGATGATCAGACGACTGCCTGGCCGACAGACCTCGACGGTGACCTCGGGGGAACGCTCGAATTCCTGGCTCACCTCGGCCACCTTGCAGGCCTTCCAGTCGACGATGAAGTTGTGCGGGTTCTGCTTGTCGCCCGTGTGATTGACGATGGAGTACTTCCGGCCCTTGAGCTTGGGCGGCGCGGGCGGCGGCGGCGGTTGGTTCGGGGCCCCGGCGGCACCGCAGGTGTACATCTGGCCCGGGTTCGCGCCCCCCCCGATGCACTGGCCGGTCAGCACGTTCTTGTACGTGCAGCCGTTGGCCCAGCACACCGCCGTGTTGCCCGCGAAGTTCGCATCACACTTGCCGGGCTCGGGCACGGGCCCTGGCGATCCCGCCACGTCCCGCCCAGGGCAGTTGCCCACGCCCATCGGCTGCCAGCCGCCGCTCGCCGGCGCGGGCGCCCCGGCCGCCACGCAGGTATACATCTGGCCAGGGTAGGGTCCGCCCGTGCACGCCGAGGTGACCACGCTCTTATACGTACAGCCACTCGCCCAGCACACCGCCGTGTTGCCCGCGAAGCTGGCGTTGCACTTGACTGGGTCCGGCTTGGCGCCAGCGCTGCCCGCCAAGTCCCGCCCCGGGCAATCGCCCGTGCCCACGAGTTGCCAGGTTCCACTGGGCGGGGGCGGTGGAGATGCAGGCGGTAGCACGGGGCCCGCCCCTGCGGCCGCCGCGCAGGTGTACATCTGGCCCGGATTCGCCCCGCCCGTGCATGCCGCCGTGGCCACGCTCTTGTAGGTGCAACCGGTGGACCAGCACACCGCCGTGTTGCCCGCGAAGCTCGCATCGCACTTGGCGGCCTCCGGCTTGGGACCGGGCGAGCCGGACACGTTCCGGTCCGGGCAATCACCCACACCGACCGGTTGCCAGGTACCCGCGCTGGCCACGCCCATGGGCAGCCACGCCGCTAGAGTCAGGAAGAGATGAAAGAGAGGACCGTGCTTTGCCATAAGGAAACCCCCGAAGATGTTGCCGCCATACTACCCCATGCCCGCGCCCTTGCGGTGAGGTGATCGGAGGGCCCCGGATTGAGCACAGAAAAGTGGACATGATCCCAGGGAAGACGCTCCTGCTCACCGGTGGCGCGGGCACCTTTGGCAACGCCGTGCTACTCAAGCTCGACCCAACCCTCCAGCCAAGCCATGATGGTTCGGCATGAACACGGGTCTGGTGCGGACCAACATTCCGGCGCGTCTCGACCGGTTGCCGTGGTCTTCCTGGCACTGGCGGGTACTGCTGGGGTTGGGCACGGTGTGGATTCTGGATGGGCTCGAAGTCACTATCGTCGGATCCCTTGGCGACCGGCTCACGCAGCCCGCCAGCGGCCTCGGGCTCACGGCCACCCAGGTCGGCGGCGCCGCTTCCGCCTATGTGACGGGCGCCGTGTTGGGCGCTGTCTTCTTCGGCTATCTCACGGATCGCCTGGGCCGCAAGCACATGTTCCTCGCGACGCTCATGCTCTACCTGGCCGCCACCGTGTCCACCTCGCTGGCCACTTCCGCCGCGTTCTTCTTCGTTTGCCGCTTTTTCACCGGCGCCGCCATCGGCGGTGAATATTCGGCCATCAACTCGGCCATCGACGAGCTCATCCCGGCCAGGGTGCGCGGCACCGTGGATCTCATCGTCAACGGCTCCTTCTGGATTGGGGCCATGGCCGGCGCGGCCCTGTCGATCCTTCTGCTTGACCCGGCCCGCTTTGCTCCCAACCTCGGCTGGCGGCTCGCCTTCGCCCTCGGCGCCGTGCTCGGCGTCGCCATCGTGCTCGTCCGACGTCACGTGCCCGAGAGCCCGCGCTGGCTGTTTCTGCACGGCCGGCTCGCCGAGGCCGAGCGCATCGTCGGAACCATCGAAGCGCAAGTCGTCCGGGAAAAAGGCGCCTTGGCCGACGCCGACCACTTCATCATCGTGGAGCCGCCCAAGACCGTGGGACCCGTGGTCCTGTCTCGCACCCTCCTGCGCACCTACCCCAGACGAACCGTGCTTGGCCTGTCGCTCTTCATCGGCCAGGCATTTCTCTACAACGCGATCTTCTTCACCCAGGCCCTGGTGCTGAGCAAGTTCTTCGGGGTCAAGGACGCGCGCGTCGGGCTCTTCATCATTCCCCTCGCCCTCGGTAACTTCCTCGGCCCGCTGCTACTCGGCGCCCTCTTCGATCGCATCGGCCGCAAAGTCATGATCGCGGCCAGCTTTATCGCCGCCGGCGTGCTCCTCGTCGGTACCGGCGTGCTCTTTCAATGGGGACTGCTCAGCGCAACCACGTTGACCGTGGGCTGGGTGGTGATCTTCTTCTTCGCCTCGACCGCCGCCAGCGCAGCCTACCTGACGGTCTCGGAAATCTTCCCCATGGAGATCCGGGCCATGGCCATCGCCCTGTTCTACGCCGTGGGCACCGGCATCGGCGGCATCGCCGGCCCCCTCCTCTTCGGCCTCGCCATCGAGATCGGCACCGTCAAGGCCATCGCCAGCGGCTACTACCTGGGCGCCGTCCTGATGATCCTCGCCGGCCTCGTCGAATGCGTTCTCGGCGTCGAAGCGGCGCAAAAGCCACTCGAGGAGGTAGCACCCCCGCTGTCGGCGGTGACGGGAGAGGATTTCTAGCCAGAGACCGGCGCCCACCCGTGGGTGAGCGCCGGTGGATCGCAATCTCTACGAGACGCCTGGGCTAGTCGCAGGTCGGGTTGGTGTTTCCGCTGCAAGTCAACCCCGCGGCGCTGCAGCTTCGGCCGGAACAGCACCGCTGTCCGGCGCCGCCGCAGGCCAGGCAACTTTCGTTGCCCCCGGCACCGCCCGCGGTCGCGCAGACGGTACTGACGGCCGTGCAGACGCTGGACGAGCAGCAGGGCTCCCCGGCGTGGCCGCAGGCCACGCACGCACTCGCGCTGCACACCGTATTGCCGGCCGTGCAACGGCTGTTCGTGCAGCAAGCATCGCCGAGCGCTCCGCACTTGGTGCCGCCGCCGTCGAGGGCCGCGCCGCCGTCGATGACGGTGGACACGCAGGCACTCGCGGAGCAGGTGAGGTTTGCCGCGCTTCCCGTGTTCGCGCACGCGGCGCCCGCGCGCACGCAGGTCGCGCCGCCGGTCGTGCTCGTCCAGCAGCAACCACCCGCACTGCACCGATTGGCCGAACAGCAGGCCGCGCCTGCCCCGCCGCAGGTTTGACAGGTCCCCGCGTTGTTCCCGGACAAGTCGCACTCGGTGCCAGTCGCCGTGCAGGTGTCGTTCGCGCAACACGCGTCCCCAACACCGCCACAAGGCTGGCAGGTCTCGGCGCCGCCCGCGTTTCCCGCGGCCACACAGACCGTTCCGGTGGCGCTGCATGCGCGATTGTCACAACAGGGTTGCCCGGCCTTGCCGCACACGATGCAGTTGCCACCCGAGCAGACGTTGGTGGCCGACGCGCAGGTGTCGCCAGTGCAGCAGATCTCGCCCACCGCACCGCAGGCCACGCACAAGCCACCGGTGCAAGTCGTGCCGGCGGCCGAACAGGCGTTGCTCGCGCAACAAGGTTGGCCCACGCCACCGCAGGTCTCGCAGGTGCTGCCGTTGCAGACCATGCCACCCGCCGTGCATACGTCGCCCGTGCAACAAGGTTGTCCGGAGGCTCCGCAGGTTCCACACGAGCCGGCCTTGCAGGTCCCGCCCAGGCTCGGACAAGTCGAGCCGGCGCCCGTGCAGGCGCTGCCCACGCAACACCCACCGCCGGTGCAGCTACCACCCGCGCAGCAAGCATTGCCGGCGGCGCCACAGGGCGAACACGTCCCGGTGCCGGTGCCGCTGCACACGGTTCCCGCGGCGCTGCATGTCCGACCCGCGCAGCAAGTCTCCCCGCTGGCTCCGCAGGTGCGGCAAACCCCGTTGTTGCACACCGACGAAGCGGCCGAACAGGTATTGCCCGTGCAGCACGCCTCGCCCAGAGCGCCACAGATGGCAGCCGGCGCGTCAACCGGCCCGCCATCGAGCGTTGCGGTTCGAGTCGCCGTCACCGTGCTGGTCACCGTCGAGGTCGGCGTTGTGGTGGTGGTCGTGGTCTGGGTACGCGTGTTGGTGGTGGTGGTTGTCGTGGTCTGGGTTTGGGTATTGGTAGGTGTCGTGGTCTGGGTTTGCGTGTTGGTGGTGGTGGTTGTCGTGGTCTGGGTTTGCGTATTGGTGGGTGTCGTGGTCTGGGTTTGCGTGTTGGTGAGTGTCGTGGTCTGGGTTCGCGTGTTGGTGGCCGTCGCGGTCGTCGTGACCGTGTTGGATGGCGCATCGCGAACTCCCGCTTCCGTTGCACCTCCATCCCCGCCGGCATCCGTACTCGACGTGGAGCTGCCTCCGCAACCCACAACCAATATCGCGGCCGCGCACCAAATGAGCCACGCGCCGCCTGTGTGCCCTGACAACGCCATATCTGATCGCAACTTGATCATGAGTATCCTCCGGTCCCATTAGTGACAGAAAGTGCATGTTTCCGCCACCATAACGACATCGCTTGGCCGATTGCGCCGCCACGAGGGCGGCA
>JADGRD010000150.1 GCA_017881285.1 Pseudomonadota bacterium
TCGCCGCCGACAGCGTCACGGTGCAGGTGGCGGTCGTGCCGGAGCATCCGCCCCCTGACCATCCCGCGAACACCGAGCCGGTCGCTGCGGCTGCCGTCAGAACGACGCTGTCCCCAGAATCAAAGGGCGCCGCGCAGGTCGCCCCGCAGGCGATCCCCGTCGGGGCCGACGTCACCGTCCCGGTCCCGGACCCGGCCTTGCTGACAGTCAGAGTGTTCTGCGCGGACGCAAAAGTCGCTGTCACGGCGACATTGCCCGCCGTGAGGCTCGCGGAGCAAGTAGCGGTGCCAGAGCAGCCACCCCCCGACCAACCCGTAAACGTCGAGCCGGCCGCGGCAGTCGCCGTGAGGACGACCGGGGTTGTGGCAAAGGTTCGGCTACAGGTGTTTCCGCAGTTGATCCCGTTCGCTCCCGGGGACGTGACAGTTCCGGTACCGGTGCCGGCCTTCGTCACGGTGAGGGTCGCGTTGGCGCAAGCCCCGGCGGTGCATTCCGGCGTCGGGAAGGCGCATGCGACGGGCGCGCCCCATTGCCCGGTGCTCGAGCATGTCTCCACCCCGTTCCCGGAGCATTGGCGCGAATTGGGCGTGCACGGGCCCACATCTATCCCGCCGCCATCAATGCCTCCGTCAATGCCACCAGCATCTGCATCACGACGATCACTGGTGTTGGCATCACCGCCGGACCCAACGTCCCTGCCACCGTCGATGCCGCCGGGGCCGGTCGTGGACCCGCCGGAGCCTCCGGTGCTGGTGCCCCCCGAGCCTCCCCGCGGGGTGGTGCTCCCGTCGATACCGCCCGCATTGTTCACATCGGCCGAGGAATCCGCCCCACCGGCGCCAGCCGCGCCGACGTCAATGCCAGTGCTGCCACCCGCGCCGCCCCTACCGCCTGCGTTGGCATCAACGGCAGTCCCGCCGCCCGTGCCACCTGCCCCACCAGCGCCACCCTTGGCATCGCCGGCCTTATCTGCGGTCGCGTCCTTCACTGCGACGCTGGCGGGACCGGTGTCACCACACCCTCCCGCAAGCACTCCCGAGCCCAGAATCATTGCCGAACCAAACATAGCGAACAGTTTGCGGTTCATGGCTAAGCCCTCTCGTTAGAAAATTGGTGCCATTGTACAGATGGCTCAGCGGTTGGCAATCCCCTATGTCGGCCCACAGATCTCCCTGTGCTCTTCCGCACAGCCGCAAATCACGACATTCCAGAGACTTCTTCGCGGGCTCTGTTGCACTTCAACCGAGCCACTCTGGCAGCCGTGCTTCGGCGGACTCCACCGATGCCTTCACCAAATCGCATCCGCAAAATGGCAGAGGGCATCGACCGCAGTGCCACCAATGCCCGTGCTGTCCAGAAGTGCATCGCTGAGATTCTTGCATGAAATCGCGAGGATAGGCAGCTTGAAAGGGCATGGGTGAAGCGCCAGGATGGCGTCCTATGCGGCCGGCGACGCTCCAGCTTGGCAGCGCGATTTCATGCAAGAATCTCGACGTCGACTTTCTGGACACCACACGGTTTCTTGTCGGACATTCCGAGCCCTGGCGACGCATAGAGACATACGGGCTGCTTTGCCGTATGCTCATGAGTGACCATTCTTGGCTGCTCCTTGGCCACCAATGCAATGACTCTTCCGGCCATGGACTGCGGTTTTCCGACGGATCCTCCGCGCGCCTGCTAGACGACCGTTCCCAGGTCGAGGTGGTGGCCGTGACGGCGAAGGCGATCGATTTGCGCCTAACCGCCGGGCGGAGCGAGTTCGATGTGGTACCCGATCCCGGTCGCACGTTCACGGTGCAGGTGGATGGCATTGTGATGCGCGACCTCGGCACCCGTTTCCGCGTGGAGCGTGAGGATCGTGCCCCGGCTTTCGCCGCACCCGCCAAGCGTCGTGGCGGTGAGACAGCACAGCACGATGGTGCCCGGGCCATGGTTCATCGCCAGGCAAGACTACCAGGTGGCAAGCGTGACCCACGAGCGAACCGGCGCCGGATTTCCGATCAAGGTCGATTTCTTGACCAGGTTTCCCCGTTCGTTGGCCACAATAGGGGTATGCGAAACCCACCTCCGCTTTCCGTCTCCGTGACATTCCTGGCCGTTGCGCTGCTCGGGGTCGCGGCGTGCGGTAACTCCTCCTCAGAGGCCATCCGACCCGCGGATGCGGCAGCGGCGTGGGATGGCGCGCGAGATCTTCCAACTACTGGCGGGACAGGTGGTGCAGCCGGGGGCGCTGGCGCTACGGCGGGTACGGGCGGAAGCACGGGCGTGGGCGGAAGCGCGGGCACGGGGGGAATTACGGGCACCGGCGGCAAGGGTGGATCCGGGGGCACGACGCCGCCGGACGCATCGGCTGGCACCGGCGGCACAACGGCGCCGGACGGATCGGCTCCCGCCGGCAGTTGGTGGAAGCCAGTGGCGGGACTTTCCTGGCAATGGCAGATCGGCGGCGGCACGATCGACCCGAACCTCGCGGTCGACGTCTTCGACATCGATTGGGAGGAGGACGCAAGCGTGGTTGCGCAGCTCCATCAGGCGGGCAAGAAGGTGATCTGCTACGTCAGCGTCGGGAGTTGGGAAGCCTGGCGACCGGACGCTTCCTCGTTCCCCGCAGCGGTGCTCGGCAACGACTATCCCGGCTGGCCGGGCGAGAAGTTCGTGGACATTCGCGCACAGGCGCTGAGGGACAGCATGGCCAAGCGCCTGGACGTCTGCAAGACCAAGGCATTCGACGCGCTCGAGCCCGACAACATGGACGTGTTTAGCGACAATTCGGGCTTCCCGCTGACGCAGACCGATGGTGTGGATTATGCGAAGTGGCTGGCGACCGAATGCCACGCGCGGGGCATGGCGATCGTGCAGAAGAACGCATCCGAAATCACGGCGAACATCCGGTCCGTCTACGACGGGGCGCTGACCGAGGATTGCTACAACGACGGCTGGTGCGCCGACATGCAAGCGTACATCGATGCAAACAAGCCGGTGTTCGCCTGCGAGTACACGAGCAACATCTTCACAGCGGCCTGCGCCTGGGGTAAACCCAAGAAGTACAGCTTCATCCTCAAGAGTCTGGATCTCAATGCGCCGGTGACGTTCTGCCCGTAGGCTGTGCGCCGCATGAATTCCGTGGGGTCCATGCGACGCTAGGATTCCGACGTAGCACGCCCGAATCGAGCAGCTTCGATGTGGCAGAGCTTGCATCCTCACGAACACGCTGCCTGGGACGGCGAATGCGTGTAGTCCAGCTTGCCCTGCATTCGCTCGTTGATCGCGCACGCGATCCTCGCGATGACCAACTGGCGCGTCGCCGGGAGCATCGGGCATCCCCATACCGGTTCACGCATGCCGTTTTCAAGCCGTGTATCTCCGCGAATTCGTGCCTGAATTCCCACGACGACTTTCTGAACACCACGGGATGCCGTCATCGCTGGTTGACGCGTTTGCACTTGAAACTCCAGCGCCGCGGTGGTGAGATTGCCGCAGTGGTAGTATTCTGCCTATCTGCGTGGTAGCTTGACAAAGTCCTGGCGGGGTCTGCATCCGAAGAAGGTCCGCCCTAGCTGACCTGTTGTTCAAAGGAGCGCTCATGACATCGTCGTCCATTGACCGCAGAGTATCGTCGTTGACTTCCGTTCTTGGGCCAGCTGTGGCGCTCCTGCTCGCAGTTGGCTGCTCTAATGGAGGAGGAGTCGCCTCGGGCGCTGGTGGCAGCGCTTCCGGCGGGGCCACTGGCACCGGCGGCTCCACCGCGAATGGTGGGACCACCGGCACCGGCGGCACAACCACCTCTGGGGGCACTACGGGCACGGGCGGAACTACCAGGAGTGGCGGTACCACCGGAAAAGGTGGAACCACCAGTACCGGCGGAGTCACATCCTCCGGCGGCGTCACCGGCAGCGGCGGCACCCCCGGCAGCGGCGGCAGCCCCGGCAGCGGCGGCACCCCTGGCAGCGGCGGCACCCCCGGCAGCGGCGGCGCCGGCAAAGGTGGAACCACCGGCACCGGCGGAGTCACCGGTGCTGGCGGCAACTCCGGCAGGGATGGTGGCCCCGGACGTGGCGGCGCCCCGGGCACCGGCGGCGCCACGACCACGATTGACGGCGGAACCGCCAGTTGCCCGACGACCATGCCGAGCGGTGGCCAGACGTGCACCGGAACCAGTTGTAACGGCACAGCCGACGGCCTCGGCTATGGCATCTGGACGAACGGAAGCGGAGGTACCATCACCTATTTCACCAATGCTCACGCGTTCAGTACGTCTTGGAATAACAGCCAGGACTTCCTGGCCCATCTCGGGCTGGATTTCAGACCCGCCAAGGCTTCCTCGGCCTACGGAACGATTGTGGCAGAATTCTCCGAGGTAAAGACAGTGACCACGAACCCCCCCTGGTCGATGATTGGAATGTACGGATGGATGAACAGTCCATGTATTGAGTGGTACATCGACGAGGATTCGTTCAATGGTTTGGGTGGACGGGGCAGTGTCACCGCCAGCATTGATGGAGCTACCTACTACTTGTCCACACAACAAACGACCGGAACCGGAGGCGCCAACGCCTGCGAATCAGGTCACACGGGCACTTGGACTCAGATCCATAGTACTCGGTCAGCTGCTCACACGTGCGGGACCGTTACCGTTACCGACCACTTCAAGGCGTGGGCGGCCCAGGGCTGGAGCCTGGGAAGCCTGACCATGGTTCACATCAATGTGGAAGTGGGGGGTGGTGCCGGAAAAATTGACTTCCCGTTGGCAAACGTTACCGCGACCAGCCCGTAAACCTGCCTGCTTCGTTATGCCTTGCGGCTGATGCGCAACGGTTCGGAGCGATACGCTTGGGATGGCGTTGTTGCGCAGCGGAACTTGTCAACGTGAATGAGACAGTGGGTTTCATGAATACCTGAACAAGATCGATGAAGGAGTTTCCGGAGGGAGCGGCGAAGACGAGCTCCTTACTATCGTCGGTGTCGCCCGTCCTGTCCGAGAAGGCATCGTCGAAGCTCAAGCAGCCTTGCGATAGTGGAAATTCATCAGTCAGTTCTGATTGGTTGTCCTTGCGTCCTTCCGACTCATGTGAACCGGGCGAACCAATGAATCCTACCGCTCATGCCGTCTATCCACAGGGACAGGAAGGTCGACAGGGCCAGCCAGAACAGCCACGAGACCACAACTCCCGCCGCGGCCTTGGGTGCAAGCCGAAGATCCGCGAACGAAAAACCGAGAAAAGGCAGAGCCATCAGCAGCACAGGATAGCCGAAGCGGCTTTCGACTTGGGTCGTCGCGAGAAATCCAAAATCCAGGACGATTGCCGCAACCAGGAAAAGGAGCATGGCCGAGGTCTTCGCGGGCAGAATGCGTCGCTGCCTGAGGAAGCGGGCGAATCCAAGGGCGACCAAGAACCATGTCGTATGCAGCAGAAGCGAGGCTGGGAAACGGTCGCTTGGATAGTAGTTCGTAATATAGGTGTCGACATACCCCCAATCGATGACTCCGAACACATGCGCCGCGGCGGTGACGGAGAACGCCAGAGGCGATTTCATCGCCAGCGCGCCCATGGAATCGCACGACTTGTCTGCCAAGGGATTCGTGAAGCAGAGCGGGGCCATTTCGCCGGGGATAATGACGGTCCCATATTTCAGGCAGCGCACCGCCTCGTGCGTTTGCAAGCGGTACAGGGAGCTGTGGATGATGGGCGTCCAGTGCTTGAACTGAGTGACGTTCATGTAGAGTTGCGGCACGAAGAAGGCCGACGAGAGAACAAATCCCAGGATGACCTTTCGGATGTGAATCGGTTCCACGTATCGCCGCACTGCCAAACCCAGACATGCAATTGGAAGGAAGACCGCGGACGCCGGACGCACCATCACCGCCGCGGCGAAGGGCAACGTTGCCGATAGACAATCCTTGGTCGCGCTCAGATTTCCGAACAGCAGCTTGGCGAACCCACATGCCACCAAGCACGCCGCCAAGATGTCCGTGAGAAAAAGTGTCGTCGCCTGTACCAGGTAAGGATTCAACGCGCCGGCGGCAAAGACGAGAAGGCCCGCTGCCCTCCTTCCCGTCAGCTTGACAGCCGTGGCGGCGATGATCCTGAGCGAATACAAGAAGACCGCATACTGGAGGAGGCCGACGAAGGCTTTGCACACCGGGCTCTTGCCGAACAGGACCTGCGCAAAGGACAGAAGGAGAGGATAGAGATACGTGCGCAACTCCTCCCGAAATCCAAAGAGGCCACCCTTCAGAATCCGATCTGCGACGATGACGTAGTAGGCTTCGTCGCCTTGGTTGGCGCCCAGGTTCCTGACAAGGTATCGGAGGAAGAGGCCCAGGGATCCGAGCATGACCGCCACGTAGAAGGCGACATGCCAGTGGGGCCAAGTCCGAATTGACAAGGGGAGGACACGGTACCCCTTTCGGGTTGGCTCAGAGGCTGACGGGTGATCGGCTAGGGGCATCAAAGGATGACTCTCTGTTATCACGCGCCTAAGCCACTGTCTGCCGCAAAAACTCGGTACGGAAGACGACCGGCTGCGGACCCGGAACTCTCTCCAAACCTGCTGGCTGACGCAGGTGCCAGGTGATCAAGCCCGGGATGATGTCCCAGGCGGGTAACCCCCGATTCGAGGCCAAGCGCCGAACCGCGTCAACTGATACCTGATACTCTCGCGCCCGCTCTTGTCACATCAACGCCGCTCGAGTCTTGGGAGATCCTGCGCGATCCCAAGCGTCTTCCGGTCAGCATGGAGTTTTAACCCCATGTCGAAGCCCTATGGCAGTGCCCCCTGCTCCATCCCTCCCAGCCGTTCCAGTAGCTCGGTCTCCTTCGCCTGGTTTCCGGCTTGCCGGTACAGCTGCATCAGCTTCCTCGCATAGGACACCTCGTTCGGGTTCAGGACCCAGGCTCTTTCGAGGTAGACGGCGGCCTGTTCGTAGTTTTTCGAAAGCTTGTAGGCGTGGGACAGGGCTTCGAGAGCAAGGCTCTCGTTCGGGCGAATTTCGACGGCCTTCTGCAGGTAATGAACGGACATGACGATATCGTTCTTCTCCTTGCCGTAGAGATAGCCAAGACGGTAATTGAACATGAAATCGTCCGGATCCAGGCGTGCGAATTCAGCGTAGTTCTTGATCTTGAAGTCCATGTCATAGGACTTGCTGATGGTCTTGTCGACCATGTCCGACAGGTGACCCCGGTCCGCGGGTGAGACGTAGATCTCGCGGTAGGTTCGCAGGGCGGCGTCCAGCATCTCGTTGGCGCTGTAGCAGTCGCCGAGTAACAGGACGGCATGGGCATAAGACGATTGCTTCAATTGCTCGGGATTGAGGTGTCGCTCGTAGAGTGAAACGGCCTTCCGCGCGTGCTCCAGCGCGGACGCACGGTACCCCCTGCTCGATTCCGCGTCGCTGGCCTTCTGCGCCTGGGCCAAGAACAACACCGACGCGGCCAAGTTGCCCTTGATGCTCTCGGTCGATGTCTTTACGTCGGTGGTGAAAAGTGTGAAGTCGTCCTTCCAGGTCCGATTGCGATCATACGTCTTGACAAGGCACGCAAACGATAACGCCAGCACCACGAGACCTTTGTGACTTGCCGCAAGGGGTATCCTTGTCGCGATCAACCACGCCACGATGAGAATGAAGCCCAGGGAAGGCATGAACAGGAACCTCTCACCC
>JADGRD010000151.1 GCA_017881285.1 Pseudomonadota bacterium
TGGCCTTCGTTGGCCATCTGCTCAAGCAAGGTGTGCTCGCCGTCCCCGGCGTCGGCTTCGGCCGCGCCGGGTACCTCCGGCTGTCGATCACCGTCCCCCTCGACACCATCCAGCGCTCCCTGCCCGCCTTCGCACGCGCATTGCAGAGCGCGTGATCCAGCCTCGCCCCGCGCAGCGGGGAGAGGCCGCCGAGCGGAGCTCGGCGGGTGAGGGGCTTCGGTCATTCGGTCATTCGGGAGAGCGGCGCTCCGCTTCGGCGAGCGGACGGCTGCAACGGGTGAGGGATTTGTCCCGCCCGCCGGACATTGTAATGGAAACCCTGAAAGGGTTTCCAAACCTTCCCGCGCTCTGGCTTCGCCAGGCGAAGCCAGGCTACGCCTACGCGTGACTTCGGGCGGGCATCGTGATGGAAACCCTGAGAGGGTTTCCAAACCTTCCCGCGATGGACTCAGTCGGGCAAAGCCCGCCTTCGTCCACGCGCTACGCGCGCCCATGTCGCTCTCGGTCGTCGCTTGGCCTCCGGCCGCGGACGGCCGGAACAGCTCCTCACGCCGACGGTTGGGACAAATCCCTCACCCTGCGCGCCGTCCGATTCGTGCAGGCGCGGGCGCCGATGACATTAGCGTTTCGGGCACCGTCTGGTGCAACCGTGACTTTCTTCGCGAATGCAAGCTCGGCGTGCGAGCGGGCGGGGGCGCTCCGAGGCAGCGTCGGCGAGCGCCGCTCTCCCAAAGGCCCGCGGCCCCTCACCGCCGAGCTCCGCTCGGCAGCCTCTCCCCGCGAAGCGGGGCGAGGCTGGATCACGCGAGCGCCGCTCTCCCGAATGCCTCGTCATGCTGGTCGATGGGCGGTGGAACGAGTATCCTCGGGCGGCTGTGATTTCAGTTGCCAATATGCGATTTCGCCGCCTGCGGGCGGGCGCCATTCTCCCGCGCTACATGACCGAAGGCGCCGCGGGGATGGACCTCGCTTCGGCGGCGGATGGGCCGATCGCGATTGGGCCGGGCGAACGGATCGGGGTGCCGACGGGGTGGTCGATGGAGTTGCCACCGGGATTCGAGGCGCAGGTGCGGCCGCGTTCGGGACTGTCGCTTCGTCACGGCGTGACGGTGGTGAACGCGCCGGGCACCATCGACAGCGACTACCGTGGCGAAGTCGTGGTCTTGCTCGTCAACCTGGGGCAGCAGCCGCACACCATCGCGCCGGGTGATCGCGTGGCGCAGATGATCATCGCGCCGGTGGTGCGCGCCACCGTCGAGGAAACCGCGGAGCTATCGCCGACGGAGCGCGGCGCGGGCGGCTTTGGCCACACGGGATGATTGATCCGGTGGCCGGCGATGTGACAAGTTGCGCGCATGAGCGAGACAGGTAGCCCCCAACGCAAAGCCGGAATCGTCGGCGTCTCCGGATACTCGGGGATGGAGCTGGCGCGTATTTTGGCCAGCCATCCGGATTTTGCGCTCGTGCTGGTGACGACGGACAAGTGGCAGGGCAAGCGCCTGGGCGATTGCCTGCCGGTCGCCGGCGCGGCGGCCGAACTGGCTTGCGCTTCTC
Organism: Pseudomonadota bacterium; assembly: GCA_017881285.1. Lineage (GTDB taxonomy): Bacteria > Myxococcota_A > Polyangia > Fen-1088 > Fen-1088 > Fen-1118. Next base: position 1,555 of record JADGRD010000151.1, read on the forward strand.
ACAGCGAAGGGCAGGGCCGGTTCGGCGAGCTCGATGTCGTCTTTCTGTGCACGCCGTCCGAAGTTTCCATCAGCCTGGCGCCCATCGCCATCGCGGCCGGGGCGCGCGTTGTCGATCTGTCGGGCGCTTTCCGCCTGGCGGCCGCGGACTATCCGGTCTGGTACGGCTTCGAGCACGGCAACCCGCGGCTTCTCGCCGAGGCGGTCTATTCCATGCCCGAGGTGACCGACACCGCGGCGAAGTTGCGCGCGGCCAAACTGGTATCGAACCCCGGCTGCTACCCGACGGCCTCGGTCTTCTCGGTGCTGCCGCTTTTGCGGGCCGGTCTCATCGAGCCCGATCCCATCTTCATCGACGCCAAGAGCGGAACCACGGGTGGTGGGCGCAGGGCGGGCGAGGATTGGTCGTTCAGCGAAGTCTCCGACGACCTTCGCGCCTACCGGATCCTGCGCCACCAGCACCAGCCCGAGATCGAGCGCGCCCTCGCGCTGGGCGGCGCGCCAGGCGCGAAGGTCACCTTCACCCCGCACCTTCTCCCCGTGCGGCGGGGCATCCTGGCCGCCGCTTACTGCCGGCTGCGCGCGGGCCTCGCGGATCCGGCCGGCGGGGTGAAACAGGCCCTGGCTGACTTCGCCGCGGACAAGCCGTTCGTCAGGATCGTTGCTCCCGAGGCGGTGCGTTTGCAGGCCGCCGTGGGCACGAACCGGGTGGTGATGGGTGCCGCAGTCGAGCCCGCGCGTGGGGTGGTGGTCGCGCTCGCGGCCATCGACAATCTCGTCAAGGGCGCGGCCGGCCAGGCGGTGCAAAACGCCAACCTCATGTTCGGCATGGCCGAAACCACCGGACTTCTCGCGTTCGCAGGACACTTGCCATGACCGACAGCTCCGCCACCGCCCCGCCCGCCGAATCGCTCGCCTTGCGCCGCGATCTCCTGGTCGAGGCGCTCAAGTACATCCAGAAGTTCGCCGGCACGCGCGCCGTCATCAAGTACGGCGGCGCCGCCATGGTGCAGCCCGAGCTCAAGCGCAGCTTCGCCCAAGACGTCGTGCTCTTGCAGGCGGCCGGCCTGCGCCCGGTCATCGTCCACGGCGGCGGTCCTGAGATCACGCGCACCATGGAGCGGCTGGGGCAGAAGAGCGAATTCATCGACGGCCAGCGCGTGACCGGCACGGCCGAGATGGGCGTGGTCGAGATGGTGCTGACCGGCAAGGTGAACACCGAGATCGTCGGCCTCATCAACACGCTGGGCGGCTCGGCCATGGGCATGTCGGGCAAGGACGCGCACCTTATTCGGGCGCGCAAGCAGATTCCGCGGCCGGGCAAGCCGGACCTCGGTTTCGTGGGCGAGGTCGAATCGATCAACGCCGAGGTGCTGTCCATGCTGCTCGACAAGCAGTACATCCCGGTCATCTCACCGGTCGGGCTGGGGAGCGACGGCACCAGCTACAACATCAACGCCGACCACGTCGCCGCCGAGATCGCGGTCGCGGCCCAGGCGAGAAAGCTCATCTTCCTCACCGACGTCGCCGGCATCCTCGACGAGAACGGGCAGCTCCTGAGCCAGCTTTCGACCGCGGACTTGCACGGCCGGCTGCAGGAGGGCAGGGCGGTCAAGGGGGGCATGGCGGTGAAGTCGAAGGCCGTCCTGCGCGCGCTCGACGGCGGCGTCGACGCCGTGCACGTCGTCGACGGCCGCGAGCCCCACAGCGTGGTGGTCGAGCTGTTTACGGAAAAGGGCGTCGGGACGCTGGTGACGAAGTAATTACTCGCCCGTCGCCGCTGCGAAGCCCGCTCGGTGGTTGTTCAGCGTGCCCCAGGTGGCGGTGTGCCACTTTGCCCGGTGGGCGAGGTAGATGCCGGCGAGGTCGCGGAAGTAGCGCAGGGCCAGGGGGCGCTTGTCCTTGATCTCGGACTTCTCCGCGGGATCGGCCGCGGTGTCGAAGAGCGATTCTTTGCCACCGTAGTCGACGATGTAGTGCAGAGAGCGCGCGCGGAGCGAGTAGCTGCGCCCGTACTCCGAGGGCTCCACGCGCGGCAGCCACGGTCCCTCGCGCAGGATCATGGGCAGCAGGCTTTCGCCCTGCACGCGAGCGTCGGGCGGGACGCCCATGAGGTCGAGGATGGTCGGCACGACATCGGTGTGGCTGACCACCGTCGGAATCTTCTGGCCGTGGCCCAGCCCCGGCGCGAAGAGCACCAGCGGCACGTTGGTCAGCTCGGCGTACTGGCCGTAGGCGTGCCCCATGCTGCCGTGTTCGAGGAAACCCTCGCCGTGATCGGCGAGCAGGAACAGCGGCGTGTTGCTCGCCAGGCCGCGCGACGCAAGCCCCTCGCCGAGCGCACCAAAGCATTCGTCGAGATGCTCGACCTCGCCGTCGTAGAGGCCCTTGAGCTGGCCCCAGCGCTCGGGGGTCATCTTGAGCCGGCCGCCCACGATGGCGGTGAGGATGACGCCGTCGGGATGCTTGCCGATGGCGTCGTCGAAGGGGCCATCGTAGTAATGCTCGGTCGTGCCCTGGTGATAGATGTACGGCGTGTGTGCCTCGAAGGCCACGGCCGACACGAAGAAGCGCTTGCCCGCCTGCTTGTCGGCGAAGGCCAGGATCTGTTTCACCACCGCCGCACAGTCGCCGCCCTTGCCCTCCTTGTTCGGCTGATGGAATTCGGTCCAGGTGGAGACCGGCTGCAAGCGGTTCATGGCGAACGAGGCGTCGCCCACGAAGTCGGTGGCGATGCCGGCCTTGGCCAGGATGGCGCTGACCATCGGCGCGCCCGGATTCACCTTGCTCTTGTCGCCGAGGATGCCGTGGCTGCGCGGCATGCAGCCGCTCTGGATGCTGGCGTGCGAGGGCGGCGACGACGGCGAGGCGGCCTGGGTCGAGGTGAAGGCCACGCCGGCGGCCGCGGCGGCCTTGGCGATGTTCGGCGCGCGCACGCGCGAATCCGCGTACATGGGCAGCTTGTCGGCGCGCAGCGCGTCCGCGACCAGCATGATGAAATTCTTCGCGGGCTCGGGCCGTGGACGCACGGCCACCTTGGGCAGCAGGATGCGCGGCGAAAACCAGGCCACGTCGCTCGGATTTCCCTCGCGCACCGAGAGCTCGAGAGCCACGAGCTTTCCCGAAAACTCCGCCAGGGACAGCCGCCGCGGGCGCGGGGCGCCCGCCGCCTGTTTCTCGTCGAGGAGCAGCCTGGGCGGCTGGCCCTCCGGGGCCACGGAGATCTGCACCCGGGCCGTGCCCGCGAGGACGGTCGTGTCCACGACCAGCCAGCCGTCCTGGGGAATTTCGACCGGCATGCGCAGGCGCGCGAAGCCGGTCAGGGCCTCGCGCTCCTGGCCCGCGGCCTGCACTTTCGCGACCGGCGAGTCGGCCGGCCAGGGCTCGCCTAACCCCGGCGGCACCTCGCCGGGGGTGATCTCGATGGAATGAAAGATCGCGCCTTTTTTGCCGGTGCCTAGCGCCAAGGTGTTCTCGCCCTTGACCAGCACCTGGGCCGGCAGGGCCAGCGTCGTCTGCTGCCAGCCGGATTCGAGTTTGGCGTTCCCGACGGGCCGCCCGTTGAGCCGCACCGACAACTTCTTGCCCGCGGAGCCGCCATGCAGGCGAACGACGACGGTTGCCGCGCCCGGTTCCCCGTCCCATGGGAACCGCAAGGTTGCGGAAGTGGTGCCCAGCGTGCGGCCCGCGCGGTCCTCGATCGTGGCGATGCCCCGCCACGGGTTCGTGTATTCCTGGCTGTATTTGCGGAAGCCTTCGCTGGCGAAGGGAATGACCAGGCCCGCGCGATGGATGTGCCAGAGCGCGCGGGACGCCAAAAGATCCAGCGATGGTCCGGTTTCATCGAGCGCTGGTTCTGGCGCGGCGGTTTCGCTCCTGGGCGGCACGGCGGCCGGCGCTGGCCGGCTCTCCGCGCTGTGCGCCCCCTTGCCCCGACAAGCGAAGAGGAGCGCGACGATCATCAGACCACCGGCCGCGATAGGAAGGACACATTTCGGCATCGCGCGGTTTCTACTCCGTTCACCGACGTCTGGGGAGGCGGACTCGCAAGCACCGGTTGACTAAGTGCGCGGGATGTAGGACATTAGGGACTCAAAAAAACCGTGAAGAAATCGCTAGAAATGAGTGTGACCGAATGGGTCTAGCCGCAGTCAAGAAAGCAGAAGTCGTCAAGAAATTCGCCCGCAGCGAAGCCGATACCGGCTCGCCGGAAGTCCAGATCGCCCTGTTGTCGGAGCGTATTTCCTACCTCACCGAACATTTCAGGGCGCACGTCAAGGATCATCACTCGCGCCGTGGGTTGCTGATGCTCGTCAGCCAGCGCCGGCGCTTGCTCGATTACCTCAAGAAGAAGGACGTCAAGCGTTACCGGGATCTGATCCAGACGCTTGGCATTCGGAAGTAGGGCGTTCGAAGTCGCAGGTGGCCGGTTGTGCCACCCGCATTTTCTCTGATGAAGGCCCCGGTGCCTGCGTTCATCCTTTTTCCCGCCGATCCGGTTGGCGCGTGCATGCGTCGTCTTTCGGACCCGCGCGATAAGGGACGAAGCCACGGGGGCCCTGACGAAAGGAGTCCTCCATATGTTCGTTCGTGAAGGTGTACCCCTAGGTGGCAAGGAACTGAGTATCGAAATCGGCCGCATGGCCAAGCAAGCCGACGGCGCCGTCGTGGTCCGCTACGGCGATTCCATGGTGCTGGTAACCGCGGTCGCATCGGCCGGTATCCGGCCCGGCATCGACTTCATGCCGCTCACCGTGGACTATCTGGAAAAGACCTCCGCGGCCGGGAAGATCCCGGGCGGCTATTTCAAACGCGAAGGCCGCCTGACCGAGGTCGAGGTGCTGACCTCGCGGCTCATCGACCGGCCGTGCCGGCCGCTCTTCCCCAAGGGGTGGCGGTTCGACACCCAGGTCATCGCGATGGTGCTTTCCACCGACCGCGAGAATCTTACCGACGTGCTGGCCCTGACCGGCGCCTCGGCGGCCCTGCACCTCTCCGACATCCCGTGGGCGGGTCCTTTCGCCGGCGTGCGCGTGGGCCGTATCAACGGCGAGTTCGTCGTGAACCCGACGGTGGCCCAGCGCGAGGCCTCCGAGCTGGATCTGATCGTCGCGGCTAGCCGCGACGCCATCGTCATGGTCGAGGGCGGGGCGAAGGAAGTGGCCGAAGACGTGATCGTCGACGCGCTGATGTTCGCGCACAAGGCGGCGCAGCCGCTCATCGACCTACAGGAAAAACTGCGTGCCGCGGTGGGCAAGGCCAAGCGCGAGTTCATCCCGCCGGCCGTCGATCCGGCGCTCGAAGCGCGCGTGATGGGGTTCGCGAAGGCGAAGATCGAGGGCGCGATGGCCATTCGCGAGAAACTCGAGCGCTACGCCGCCCTCGACAAGGCCGCGGTCGAAACGATCGAGGCGCTCAAGGGCGAGTTCCCGGAGCGCGACGCCGAGGTCAAGGAAGTCTTTGGCAAGGCCAAGAAGAAGAACCTGCGCGAGCTGGTGCTCTCCACCGGCCGCCGCATCGATGGCCGCGCCACCGAGGAGATTCGTCCCATCACCTGCGAGGTCAGCCTCCTGCCGCGTACGCATGGTTCGGCGCTCTTCACGCGCGGCGAGACCCAGGCGCTGGTCTTCACCACCCTCGGCACCAAGCAGGACGCCCAGCACATCGAAGGGCTCGGCGAGGAGTTCGAGAAGACCTTCATGCTCCACTACAACTTCCCGCCGTTCTCGACCGGCGAGACCAAGCCGTTGCGCGGTGCCAGCCGGCGCGAGACCGGCCACGGCCACCTGGCCGAGCGCGCGCTCTCGGTCGTGCTACCCGACGAGAAGACCTTCCCATACACCATCCGCGTGGTGTCGGAGATCCTCGAGTCGAACGGCAGCTCGTCCATGGCTTCGGTGTGCGGCGGCGCGCTGGCCTTGATGGACGCGGGTGTGCCCATCAAGACGCCCGTGGGTGGCATCGCCATGGGCCTCATCAAGGAAGGCGACCGCGTGGCCGTGCTCTCCGACATCCTCGGCGACGAGGACCATCTGGGCGACATGGACTTCAAGATCTGCGGCACCAAGACCGGCGTAACCGCGGTGCAGATGGACA
>JADGRD010000152.1 GCA_017881285.1 Pseudomonadota bacterium
CAGTTGGGGTTCACGGGCAAGAAGGAATTCGATCAATGGTACCGTGACGTCAGCGGCGTCAACATGACCTACTATGAAAGCCTGACCCTGCTGCAGAACGCGACCAGCAAGACCACCTACGCGATGAACAGCGACACCGACGCGCCCTGGTATGACCTCTGCGGTTTCTTCCCGCTCGACGATCTCACCAAGCCGCTCATCGATCAGAACACAGGGCAGCCAGTTACCTACCACTACGACCAAGGACAACCGGACGACCGTACCTGTCACGCCTACCAGGGCCTGGGATTTGGCAACAGTTGGGCGAATCACAATTTCTCCTTCACCACCGAGCTGCGCTATTGGTTTCAGTACCAGGGCACTGAGCAACTCAAGTTCACCGGCGACGACGACGTGTGGGTCTTCATCAATGGCACCATGGCGATCGAAATGCCCGGGGTCCATAACCGAGCGGTCGGAACCGTCATCCTCGATGCATCGAACGGCACCGCCCAGGTTGGCTACGGCGAGCCGCCCGGATCGTATAGCACCGTCGATCTTAAGATGACCAAGGACAGTGTGTATGAGGTGGTCGTGCTCCAGGCCGAGCGCTGGTGTTGCGGCTCGAACTACATGCTGACCCTGGCGAACTTCATCGGGGGCAAGAGCCAATGCGTTCCCACCTGCGGCGATGGCGTGACCGTGGCCGACGAGGAGTGCGACTGCGGCGACGGCAAGGTTTCCGTGCCCGCGGGCTGCCCCGGTGCCAACAGCGACACGACCTACGGCGGCTGCACCACGCAGTGCAAATGGGGAAACTTCTGTGGCGACAACACCGTGCAAGGCCCACCGAACGGTCCAGAAGAATGCGACCTGGGCAAGCAGAACGGCGATACCAGTGTGGGAAGCAAGTGCAGCATCGCGTGCAAGGCACCTCGCTCTTGCGGCGACGGCAAGGTGGATACCGATATCGGTGAGGAATGCGATCTGGCTGACAGGAACGGCCTCAAGCTCGACAGTCAGTTGCAGCCGGTCAGCGATCCCAACGATCCCGCAGCTCAGGTGTTCTGCACGACCAACTGCATGATTCCGCCGGGAATCGTCTACTAGCCCGCACAATTCACCACGATTTGGTCTCCGACAAGCTTTCGAGAAATCACTCTAGTCCTCGACCATCTTGCGTCAAGGACATCCGATGGCGACTGCTCGCGCAGGGAATTCCGTAGGGCGCCTCGCCTCCGTCGGCAGCAGCCGCAACGTCCGCAGGCCCCAGAGGAACAGCAGTCCCATCAGCGCCACGACGCCCAAGGCTTGCAGCACCTCGTACAGGCTCATGGCATAGGAGGCAATGCCTTCCTCGATCGGCGATTGCGTGATCGTCCAGCCCGGGAAGAGATCGGGGGGATAGGCCAGCCCCGGGATCACGATGAGGTACCTTTCACAGAGCACGCCGGCCACCACCATCACGGCAGCAACCGCCACCCAACGGATGGACGCGCCGGCCCTGCGATGAAAGAGGATGAGCAGGGGCAGGACGGAACCGACCAGCAGCAAGCCGCCCCAGAAGAGCAGGCTGTGCGCGCCGCCCAAGAGGAAGAAGCGCTCCGCCGCGCGCGATTCGTGCGCGTAGAGGCGATGCGCGTTCTCGACGAGCACGAGGTAGCCAGCAATGAGGACCAGGACCGCGAGGAGTCGGCCGATCCACAGCACCGGCGCCTTGTCCAAGGGGCGTCCCGTCAGCCGGAAGAGGGCTAGGATGACGAGAATCATCAGCGCCGTGCCGGAGGAGAGCGCCGCCGCGACGAAACTGGGTGGCAGCAGGGGCGAGTTGTAAAGCGCCCGGGGAACAAATCCGAAGATGGCGCCCGTTCCGCTGTGCACCAGGATGGCCCAGAGGACCGCGATCAGAGCCAGAATCTTGGTCCACTTCTCGTTGCCCGCCATCATGACGATGAGATAGGCGGCGCAGATCAAGATGTAGCTCGAGTAGAGGAACGGATTGATGGACAACATCGACAGGAAATTGAAGTGGGAGAAAGGCTCGACCACGACGCGATCGATTCTGCCCTGATCCGTGAGGATGGAGAGGAGGGCTCCAATCATCAGCAGGAGGGCCATGTAGGTCGCGACGCGCGCGAAGGGCTTGTACTCCAGCTTGCCGAAGACCCCATACAGGCTGGAGATGACCAGCGATCCCGCCGAGAGGCCGATGTAGAAGATGGCCATCACGATGGGCAGCCCCCAGGGAATCCGACTCGACATCCCCGAGAGATGGAGCCCCTGGTCGTGCATCAGCCAGGTGGAATAGACACCCGCGGCGACCAGCCCCGCCAGCCCGCAGCTCAGCAGGTAGAAGGGCTTGGACCTGCCGGCGATTCGTTCGAACTTGAGCTCCATCGCGCTGCCTCGCCTTTGCCTGCCTAGAGCCCGATGTAGAAGACCTTGGGCTCCGTCCCCAAGTCCTCGCGCAGGCGCTTGACGGAATGGTTGCGGATGAGCGCGGAGATCTCGCTCGCGGGATCGTTCAAGTTCCCCACGCATAGGGCTTTCGCCTGGATGCCTTCGCAGGCCGCCACGCAGGCCGGCTGCTTGCCTTGATCAAGAAGATGAGCGCAGAGATCGCACGACTCGGCCACCCCGCGCTGACGCTTCGGGTACGCCGGGTTGGGTCGCTGGTCGTTCTCCCTGAAATTGAAATGCCGGGCATTGTAGGGGCAGGCGATCACGCAGTACCGGCAGCCCATGCAGCGATGGGGATCGACGATGACGATGCCGTCCTCGCGCTTGTAGGTGGCTTTGATGGGACAGACGAGGGCACAGGGCGGCTCATCGCAATGATTGCACAGTAGCGGCACGGCCTTGGGGGCGACGCCGACGGCGAGCGTGCTTTCGATGGTGACCTTCCTGATCCGGTAGATGTCTCGCAGGCGGTCGCCGGTCGAGCCGACGTTGTTCTCCCGCTTGCACGCGTCGACGCAGGCCGTGCAGTTGGGCGGGCATTTCGTCAGATCGATGACCATGCCCCAGCGGCACTTCGCCGATGGCGCCAGGGCGTTCCCCGCGCTGGCCCGCAACGACGTCAGCAGCGGCAGCCCGTAGGCGCCAGCGGCTCCCGCCCCCACCAAGGCGCCGGTTTTCAGGAATTTCCTTCGCTCCATCGTCTTCCCCATCAGTACACGTGACAGCCGAAGCAATCGAGGCGCACGCTGGCGCGTTCGTGGCAACGGTCGCAGAAGCGCTCGCGGTGGGCATGGCAGCCTCGGCACGAGGTCAGGCCCTGGGCGCGCGCGCCGGTGAGCTCCTCGCGCCGGCCCTCCCGCATCACCTGGTCACGCAGGTTCTTGAGATGCTGCATGTGATCGTAGCGAATGACGGCGGTGGGCAGGATGCAGCTCGTGTTGGGAGCGGGCGGCTCCAGCCACAAGGGCCGTGGCGCCGGCCGCGCGGCGAAGCTCAACACCGCATAGAGCAAGGGCGCGGCCATGAGCACGAGTGCGACGACGATGAGGCTGCGACGTTGGCGTTTCATCGCTGACCTCGCCCGATGCGCTCGGCGTGAACCAGGGCCAGCGTCCGATAAACCGCGTGGGCCAGCTTGGAATACGGCAGCACCCACAGAAACGCGAACACCGACACCAGGTGCACGGCATACACGGCGTAGCGCAGCGGCTCGACGCGCAGGAAGTGAAGCAGCTCGGTGGCGAAACCGGTGAGCACGATGGTCAGCAGGAAACCCAGCAGGGCGCCATCCGCATAGCGGGTGGCTCCGGCCGTGGCCGGGCGCTCCCCGCGTTCAACCAGCATCAACGTGGCGCCGAGCACCACCGACAGTCCGGCGAGGTTGGCCAGCAGCTTCCACGGGTTCCAGAAGCCGAGCGGGTACACCAGGCCTTCGAGCAAGGGATTCCAGCGCGCGGTCACGACCCACAGGCTGGTGAGCCAGAGGGCGAGCATGCCGTAGACGACGAGCAGGTGCGAGGTGCGCCGCGCGTGGCTCTGCGCGCACAACCCAAAGTCCTCGTGCCAGACGATGCGCCGGAAAGCCGCGCGCCAGCTCGCGCCGAGGCCGCGCGCCGGCGGCAATCCGCCCCCTCTCCCCGCTACGCGGGGAGAGGGCTGGGGTGAGGGGCTAGCGGTGTTCATGTCACGCCAGAACCGCCGCGCGCCACGGGCCAAGACCGCCACGTCGAACGCGAGCAACAAGGCGAAGACGGTCCCGAGCAGCCAGTGGGGCAACCAGGTCCAGAACGGAAACACCGTGCGCGGTCCCGCCATCGCCAGCTCCACGTTGGCCACCCCCGACGCCTGCCAGGCCACGGCCGCAGCGGCGAGCACCCCGGCCGCCCCGAGGGCAATCCACACCAGGCTGCGCGGTTGATTCACCCAGCGCCCGAAGGCGTGCGGCGCGGCGTAGTGGATCACGCACTCGCGGCGCAAGGCCGCCATCACGTCGCCGGGGCGCGCGCCGCGCGGACAGCGCAAGGTACAGTCGCCACACTGGTGGCAGAGCCACGGATCGACATCGCCCATCAGGCGGTCGCGCAAGCCCCATTGCGCCCACAACATCTCCTTGCGCGGCCCGGGGTTCTTGGCATCGGCCAGCTCGCACACGGCCGAGCAGGTCGCGCATTGCATGCACTTGCGCAGATCCTCGCCGCCGCTCGCCAGCACCGCCGCGACCAGCTCGCGGTCGGGGGTCAGGCGCCTCGTCGTGGTAGTCGTTGCTGTATCGCCCGACATGCCGCTCACGATTCCTTGAAGGGATTGGGGCCGAGGTCTTCGATTCGCTTGACGAAGCCGTCGATCAGCGTGGGCAGCGTCAGGTAGTCGGAGAGCGCCACGTGCTCGATGCGCACGCGCTGTTCTTCGAGTGCCATCTGCTTGAGTTTCTGTTTCACGTTCTCACTGCGCGTGGCCATGAGATCGCTGTCGCGGCTGTAGTGACACTGGGTTTGTTCCCCAGGCTTGCACCCAAGCAGCAGAATCCCGTCGAAGCCGCGCGCGAGCGCGTCGGACAACCACACGACGTTGATGGCGCCCAGGCAGCGCACGGGAATGGCGCGGACGAAGGTGCTGTAGCGCTGGCGATGGAAGCCGGCGAGCTCGAGGGCGGGATAGGCGTCGTTCTCGCAGAGGAGCATGAGGATGCGCGGCTTCTCCTCGAGCTCGTCGGGCACCTCGATGGCCTTGATCATGCGCACCACCATGTCCACCGAGTAGTCCGCGTAGGAGATGATGCGCTCGGGACAGGCGCCCAGGCAGATGCCGCAGCGGCGGCAGCGGCCCGGGTTGGGCTTGGGCGTGCACTTCTCGTCCTCGTCGAGGGTGCCGAACGGGCATTCCTCGGTGCAGCGTTTGCACTGGGTGCAGCGTTGCAGGTTGAAGGTCGGCGGCGAAATGTCGCCCCAGCGCGGATGCATGGCCTCGCCCAGCGCGCTGTGCTCGATGGCCTGGATGGCTTTGAGCGCCGCGCCCTCGCCGTCGATGCGACAGCTTTCCAGATCGCCGGGGGCGCGCAGGCAGCCGGCGGCGTAGATGCCCGTCCGGCGCGTCTCGTACGGGAAGCAGATGAAGTGCGAATCCGGAAAGCCGTATTCAAGTGACGGGAGATCCGGGCCTTGCCGGTAGTCGAGCCCGAGAATGTCGGTACCTTCGTGGGGTTCGAGCCGCGCGATGGTCGCCTTGACGACCTCGAGGTTGCCGTCGCCCTTGGCCAGCGCCTTGCGCGCGTCCCGCAGCTCGCGAATGGCCGGCCCGTCGGCGGCGACCGGCACCATGCCGGTGGCCAAAACCACCAGATCGACTTCCAGCTCGATGTTGTCACCGAGTTGGCTGGTAGCCATACGTACGAGAAGACTGCGCCCTGCCAGCTCCACCGCGGCCACTTCGCCCTTGGTAATGAAGATGCCGGCATCTTCTTGGGCGCGCCGGTAGAAATCTTCGTGCAGGCCGAGGGTGCGAATCTCCTTGGCGAGCACGTAGGTTTCACAGGCCGGGTCGAGCTCCCGCGCCCACAGCGCTTGCTTGAGGGTCACGCGGCAACACACGTTCGAACAGTAGGCGAGATGGTTGGCGTCGCGCGATCCCGCGCACTGGATGAACGCGATCCGCCGCGCGAGCAGGCCACTAGAGGGCCGTTTGACCGTGCCCGCGGCGAGCATGCGTTCGAAGTCCACATTGGTGATGACGTCGGGAGAGCGGCCGTAGCCCAGATGGGACAGCTTCGCGGCTTCGTAGGGCTTCCACCCCGTGGCTTGCACGATGGCGCCGACACGGGTCGAGATCTGTTGTTCGCCAGCTTTCAACTCGACCTCGAACTGGCCGGGCTGCCCCGACACCCGAATGAGTTGGGCGTTGCGGTGAACCTGGATGCGCGGATGCTTCTCGACCTCGGCCACGAGCGGGTCGAGCCCGCTCGGCTCCAGGTCGCGATACGGGGTCCGGCTGGGCAACGTCCGCTTCCACGAGCGCAGCCATCCGCCGAGCTCTGGCTGTTTCTCGACGAGCACGACCTGGTACCCAGCCCGGGCCGCGCCGAGCGCCGCCGCGATCCCGCTCGGCCCTCCCCCGACGACCAGCACGGTCCGCTCCGCGGGCAAGGGCTGCGGCTCGGGAAGCTCGACCCGAGCGGCGCGCGCGACGCCCATGCGCAGCATGTCCTCGGCGAGCATCTGCGTGTCTTCGTCGTTGGGCTCGTGGCTCGCCACCACCAGCTCGCGCAGGCTCACGCGCTCGGTGTGGCAATGTTCGCGCACGAAGGCGCGCGTGTGAAAGCGCGCCGAGCAGGCCGCGATGACCAGTGCATTCGCGCCCAGCGCCAGCGTTTCATCGATGGCCTTGCCGCCGGCGTCATCGCACAGGAACGGCACCGAGCGCGCGGGAATGGCTCCCTCACACTTGCCCGCGGCCTTTTCCAGCGCGCCCAGATCCAGGGACGAAGCGATGTCGCAGCCCTGGCAGATGAGTACGCCCACCTTGGCCATGATCTATTCCCGCACCTCGAGGGCGCGAAGGACCGCGCTCGTGGCATCGCGAACCGCGCTCGCGACGTCCATGGGTCCGCGCGCGCAGCCGGCCGCCAACTGTCCGGCGGAGGGTTGCTCGGCAATCAGGAACCCGTACTTGTCGGTCGCGAGGCTGGCACTGGCGATCGACGGAACCATGCCAGTTGCGAGCACCACCAGATCCACTTTCTGTTTCAACTTGCTTCCCTTGGCCGTATCTTCGACCTCCCCCACGGGCATGCCCCCATCGACCGACACCCTCGCTGCCTTGCCCGGGACGAATTGCAGCTTCTCGTCCCGCTCGGTCTCGGCGAGGAACGCCTCCTGTCTGCCAGATGCCCGCCGGTCGATATAGTAGATGGTGATCTCCGCGCCTGGATACTGGGCGCGCAGGTAGCGAGCCTGCTTGGCCGAGGCCATGCAGCACAGGCCCGAGCAGTAGCCCAGGTGGACGTCGTCGCGCGAACCCGCGCATTGCACGAAGGCGATCCGCGCGGGCGCCCGGCCATCCGAGGGACACACGACACGGCCGCCGGTCGGTCCGCTGGGGGAGGCGAGCCGCTCCATCATCATGTTGGTGATGATGTCTTTGCAGGCGCCAAAGCCGAGATCGGTCAGTCTTGCGGGATCGTACGGCTGCCACCCCGTCGCCCAGATAATGGCCG
>JADGRD010000153.1 GCA_017881285.1 Pseudomonadota bacterium
GGCCGCCGGCGGCAAGGGGAAGGGCGGCGACGCCGCGGCGTAGAAATTGTCGAGATTCGCGGCCGACCAGCCCACCTTGTTCTGATCGAGGTTCCAGCCGAAGGAGGTGCGCACCTTGCGGAACCACGCCACGCCGGCGTTGACCTCGAAGCCGTAGGAGCGCAAGCGGGTGTTGCGCATGGGTTCGAGGGGCATGCCCGCGAGGTTCGTATTGCTGTACTCGGGGATGATCAGCGACTGGTAGCGGCCCTTGAGGGTGAAGAACCCCCACGAGCCCCAGAATGCCGGATCGTCGTACGCGACGATGACCCCCGAATCCACGTTCGACACACGTCCGCCGATGAGCCCGCGCTTGCCGCGGCCAAAGAGATTGCCGTGGGCGAGGAGGCCGCCGGCCGAGATATTCCCGGGAGAGTAGGAGAACGTGGGCAGCGGCGCCCAGGGGAATTTCTCGGTGATGACGATGACGACACGCACGCCCTCGCCGTGCGGCTCCCAGTAGACGTTCACATCGGCGAACATGCCCGAGGTGTGCAGGCGCTCGCGTGCGATGTCGAGGGTGTCGGAGTGCAGCGCATCGCCGATGGAGATGCCGGCGATGGAGCGGACGGTTTCCTCGTCGGTGCGCACCGAGTTCAGCACGCGCACGTCGGTGATGATCTCTTCCTGCGCCAACGCGCGCGACGAGCCGAGCAGGCAGAGGAGGGCGAGGACGAGCTGGGTCGCGTGGGAAGTCCGCCGGCTTTGCCAGCGCTTCGCGTGGCGAACCATCGTGGGAGGGCATGGCAACCCTTCCAGGGTTCCCATCTCAGTCGCGTGGGAAGTCCACGCCTTCGCGTGGCGAACCATCTCCGTGGAGTGCATGCGGGGGTCACTCTAGCAGGCGAAGGGCCGCGTGGGCATCACCGAAGGTGCTTCTGCGCGTGGCATCGAACCGGAGGGTCAGCGACCTCCAGGGCGTGGCCGCCGGTGCTGTTCCACGTACTGTCGCGCTGCCGGGGTGTCCGCGTCGGAGGGATCGGCGCGCTCGATGAATTTCTCGTAGGCGATGGCCACGCGCGGGGCGAACGTGGGATCGACGTGGGACAGGATCTCGTAGCCGATCCCGAGATCCTTGAATACGGTGGGGCCAATCCGGAGCCGGCGCATGCCGCGATAGGCGCGGATGCCCAGCGCATCGTCGCCGCCGGCCTTGGCGATGATGTCCTCGAGCAGGGCGACCGAATTGCGCGCGGGCGCCGGGGCGTTGCCGGAGTCGGTGCTGTAGACCAGCGAGAGATGGGCGCGGCCGGCCTGCGTGGTCATGACGAGCCCGCCGAGCATGTTCTCCCAGGATCCGTCGCGCGCGCCGAGCGCGGGCACGACATCGTAGTTGCCCATGGCCTGGCGATCGCGGGCTAGCCATTCGCTGAAACTCGGGAAGTCCCCGGCGGGCACCAGCGGGTGCACGAGCCCGTTGGTCGCCAGCTTGTAGCCGTCTTTCCAGCTCTCGTCCCAGGTTTCGAGGCGGTCGATGACCACCAGGGGCCGGCCGGGGTTGCCGTCGAGCAGTTTCTTGATGTTCCAGCCGCGCCGACCGTAGCCGCCCTCGGGCAGGAAGAAATCCGGGTGGAGCTTCCGCTTGCGCGCGCCGTACCAGGAAAAGCCGAGGAGCTCGCGATCGAGGTGGATGATGTCGGGCCGCAGCTTCTCGACCTCGCGGAAATAGAAGACCGCGCCGGTGAGGTGATCGCCCATCGTGATCACGATGGCGTTCTTGGGCACCGAGGCGAAAGCGGTGGTGACGAAGTCGGGGAAGACGCGGTTGTGTCTCTGGTTGCACTCGCCGCCGTGGGCGGCCACGCCGGCGCCGAGGAGCAACAAGGCGCAGGCGGGCGCCCAGCGCGCGCGCCGCTCGACGGACGCGAACCGCGCGCGCAGGGCGCGTCCGAGCCATGCGAAACCCAGGCCAGCCGCCAGCGCGAGCATGAGGTCGGACTGGATGCAGAAGCGGGACAGCACCGTCACGTAGAGATCCTTCGCCATCGACAGGTTGGAGAGGGCGCAGAAGACCAGCACGTAGCCGCCGAGGATGGCGGCCAGGACGTAGGCGCGGCCGCGCTCGCGGCGGGCCTTGAGCGCGCCGTACAGCCCGAGGCTGGCCAAGAGCGGCCCGATCCAGAAGAAGCGCGGGAAGGAGTGGCCGAGCATCTGCCAGAGGGTCGGGAAGAAGGTTCCTTCCTCGACAAAGGGGCTGCCCTTGCTGGCTTGGCCCATGCTGAAGGTGCCGTAGTTGCGGCGCAAGATGTGGGCGAGGAGGCCATCCCATGTGGTCTGGTCACCCCACGACACCGCGGCCTGCGAGTGCGACGCCACCCAGAGATAGGCGTAGGGGGCAAGTCCAGCCAGCCCGAGGGCGAGGGCAAGCGCGACGCCGCGGACGCCGAGGTGGCGCCGCGCTACCCACAGCGAACGCAGGGCGAGCGGCGCCCCCACGAACACGAAGGTGTGGTGGTTGCACATGGCGAGGCCGCAGGTGAGCAGCAAGGCGAAGACGCGACGGCGGACCCGCGCGGGTTCGGAGCCGGATTCGGTCGTCCGCTCGATCGACAACCAGAGCAGGAACGCGACTGCCACGAAGAGGGCGTTGAGCCCGAAGACCTCGGCCGAGGTGGCGTGCCGCCAGACCACGGTGTTGGTGCCGAAGAGCGCGGCGGCCACCAGGCCCGCCGCCGCCTCGCGCGTCCACAGCTGGACCGCGGCGCAGACCACGGCCCCTGCCGCCGCCGTCGCCGTGGCGGAGAGCAGGTTCACCCGCCACGCGGGCGCATGTTCGAGGGGAAGCGCCGCGAAGAGGCGCGCCAGCATGGCGAAGAGCGGATAGCCCGGCGGATGGGGCACGCCGCCGGTGAGCGCCGCGGTGGTGAGCTCGCCGCTGTCGCCGCCCATGATCGAAGGGGCCAGGGTCGCGACGTAGAGGGCGAAGAGGCCCGCGCAGGCAACCAGGGGTGCCAGCCAACGGCGTCCGAGGAGGAACGCCGGGCTTTCTTGCGACGCAATGGCTTGGGCCGCAGGCCCTGGGGCTAGGCCTCTCGCTTTACCGCGCTTGCGCTTGCCCATGACTCAATTGGCGGTAAAGGCGCGGCTGCCCAGCCGGACGGCCAGCTCCCGGGGGGTCACGCCCTCACAGTTGGCCAGGTCGTCGCGCGCCCCGTTCTCAAGGAGGAAATGGACAATCTCGTCGCGGCCGCGCGCCGCGGCCACCGCCCGCCACAGCACCGAGTTGCCGTCCTCGTCGCGGGCATTCACGTCCGCGCCCTTGCCCACCAGGATGCGCGCGATCTCCGGCGCGTGCTCCTGGGCCGCGAAGTGTAGCGGCGTGAACCCCTGGTCGTCCTGGGCGTTGACGTTGGCGCCGGACTCGATGAGCAGGCCGACGAGCCCCACGCTGTTACCCAGCACGGCTTGGTGCAGGGGGGTGCGCTGGTCCTCGTCGCGGACGTCGGGGCTGACGCCGCGGGCGAGCAGGTCGCGCACGCGCAGGAAGTCGCACACAAAAGCGGCTGCGCGAAGTTGCGCGTCCAGGTCCTCGGGCTTGTCTCGCTCCACGGGGCTTTTCTTATCAGGCCCCGCGCTTTCTGCCCACCCAGGATCGCCACCCGGTCTCCACTTGTCGTGGCCGTGGTCGTGGCCGTGGTCGTGGTCGTGGTCGTGGCCGTGGTCGTGGTCGTGGTCGTGGCCGTGGTCGGACTGATCTATGATGCCCGCCCGATGCTCACCTTCGCCGTGCTCCTCGCCGCCTTCCTGGTAGGTTCGATCCCGACGGGCGTGCTGGTCGCGCGCAGCCGGGGCGTGGATCTGCGCAGGGTGGGAAGCGGCAACATCGGCGCCACCAACGTGGGCCGCGCGCTCGGAAAGAAGTGGGCCACCTTCGTGCTCATGGTCGACGCGGGCAAGGGCGCCTTGCCCGTGCTCGTCCTCGACCGGTACCTGTCCGATCCCTGGCTGCCCGCGCTCGGCGGCTTGGCGGCCGTCCTCGGGCAGGCCTTCTCGATCTTTCTGCGCGGCCGCGGTGGCAAGGGCGTGGCTACCTCGCTGGGCGCGGGTCTGGCGCTGGCGCCCCTGCCCGCCCTGGCCTGCCTGGGGACGTTCGTGGTCTTCTTCGCCGCGTTCCGCATCGTCTCCATCGGCTCGCTCGCGGCCGTGACGTGCTTTCCCCTGTTTCTCTGGCTCTTTCACCTCGCCACGGCGCCGCGCTTGACTTTTGCCCTCGCCGTGGCGGTTCTGGTCACCGTCCGCCACCGGGCGAATCTGGGCCGGCTCGCTCGCGGCGAGGAACATCGCGCCTGATCGTTGCGCCCGGCGCGCCGCAATGGCAGGGTGCCCGCCATGTCCAGCGCCATCCCCATGGAATTTCCGCACGTCACCGCGGTTTGCAAGGCCAACCTCTACTTCGGCGGCAAGGTGGCAAGCCACACCCTGCTCTTCGCCGACGGGTCGAAGAAGACCCTCGGGCTCATCTACCCGGGCGAGTACCACTTCGGCACCGGCGCGCCCGAGAAGATGGAGATCGTGGCCGGCGCGTGCCGGGTCAAGCTCGACGGTGGCGCCGCCTGGCAACCCTACAGCGCGGGAACCTTCTTCCGCGTACCAGGCGGAAGCGGCTTCACCGTCGCCGTCGAGGGCGACATCGCCGAGTACATCTGCTCGTTCGAGTAGCGCAACCCTCCTTTCCGCGGCCGCGGCAGCGGCCGCATTGCCTCGCCCGCGCGTCTTCGCAAAGCGGGAGAGGCCGGCGCGCGAAGCGCGACCGGTGAGGGCCTAATGCAACGACGCCGGCCGCAGGCCGGCGTCGCGCAGGAGCTTGTGGTCGCTGTCCACGTCGGGATTCCCGGTGGTGAGCAGTTTCTCCCCGAAGAAGATCGAGTTCGCGCCCGCGAGGAAGCACAGCACCTGCGCCTCGCGCGAGAGCCCGGCCCGGCCGGCGGACAGACGCACGCGCGCCGCGGGCATGACGATGCGGGCGGTGGCGATCATGCGCACGAGCTCCAGCGCATCGACGGCAGGCCGCTCGCCGAGAGGCGTGCCCTTGACGGGTACCAGCGCGTTGATGGGCACGCTCTCCGGCGGCGGGTCGAGGTTCGCCAGGGTGACCAGCATCGCGCAGCGGTCGTCGATGGATTCGCCCATGCCGATGATGCCGCCGCTGCACACCTTGATGCCGGCCTTGCGCACGCGCGCCAGGGTGGCCAGCCGGTCGTCGTAGCCGTGCGTGGTGATGATGTTGCCGTAGAACTCGCGCGAGGTGTCGACGTTGTGGTTGTAGACGGTCAGCCCGGCCTGCGCGAGACGATCGGTCTGCGCGTCGGTGAGCATGCCGAGGGTGATGCACGCCTCCAGGCCCAGCCCGCGCACGGCGCGCACCATGCCGAGGACGCGCTCGAAGGACTCACCGTCCTGCGGGTTCCGCCCCGCAGTGCCCATGCAGAAGCGCGTGGCGCCCGCGGCCTGCGCCCGCTGCGCGGCCGCGACGACCTCGTCCACCGAGAGTATCTGGTCGCGCCGGACGCCCGTGTCGTAGTGGCTCGACTGCGGGCAGTAGGCGCAGTCCTCGGGGCAGCCGCCCGTCTTGACCGAGAGGAGCGAGCAGAGTTGCACCTCGTCGGGCCGATGGTGCTCGCGGTGCACCTGCTGCGCCTTGAAGATGAGCTCGGGGATTGGGAGATCGTGGATCGCCCGCAGATCTGCGACGGTGTACTTGGGCACGGCCGTCTTCTTACCATGGGAACCCTGACAGGGTTCCCACTGCTTCCCGCGATGCTGCGCTGCCGGCAGAGCCGGCAGGCTCCGCACGCGATCTAGTTGATTTTTCGTAGGACGACCAGGACGCGCAAGGTCAGGCCGATGGCTTCGGCCACATCCTTGGCATCCTTGGGGCTCTTGGCCGTTTCCCGTAGGGGGCCGCGCGACAGGGCGCTGTCACCCTTGACGGGCGTGCCGGGATACCAGAGGCCGTCCTTGGCCTGGCGCGAGCGCAGATAGGCCTCGGCGGTGCGCACCCCGGAATTCTCTTTGCCGAGCCCAATGCCGGTGATGGTGTCAAGGGCATCGAGAACATCGGTGTAGAAGCGCGGCTCGGTCAGGATTTCCCAGTACGACGGCGCCTTGCGATCGTCGTAGCGATCGGGCTGCAAGAAACGCGTGGCGAGCAGTTCCGCCGCGCGGCGGGCCTCGCGCGAACCCCGCCGGTCCTTCGACGACGCGAAGGCGCGCAAAACCATGCCGGTGATGAGGTGGCTCGACGGCCGCGCCGCGGAGCCGGTGCGCACCCCTCGCCAGGCCCAGCCGCCATCGTCCTGGCGCAAGGACAGGAGAAAACGAAAACCCTTCTCCACGCCCACTTCGTTCTCGAAACCTGCGCGGCAGAGCGCCGAGAGCGCCCACCCCTGAAAGTGCAGGGCGGGGGTCTTGCCGCGTCCCTTGGGGTTCTCGGCCAAGGCCAGATCGCCGATGCCGCCGTCGTTGTCCTGCGAGGTCAGGAGATAGTTCGCGATCTTGTGGAGCTGCTGGGCGACCGGGCTCTTGCCTTCAACGCGCAAGCCGAGATCGGCCAGGCGATCGAGGCAGCGCACGGTGGCCAGGCAGCGGGCGAACTTGGGACCGCCCAGTTCCTTCTCGGCGGCGCGCGGGGCGAAGCTGCCGTCCTTGTCCAACTTGCGCAGGAGGGCTCGTACCTCGGGATAGCCCGCGATCTCCTCGGCGTTCGGCGCTTCGCTGTCGTCGATGAGGTCGCGGCGCACGCGGGCCAGCACGCTGGGCGTCCCCTCGCGCAGCAGGCGCGGAATCGGATCGCTGGCCAGGCGAGCTCGCCAACCCGAGAGCGCCCGCGGCGGCGGCTGGGCAACGGGCGGGGAAGGCGCGAACAGGCTCGGGCGGTTCATGTCTGCTGCCAAGGTAGATGCATTATATAGACTTGCGAGCCTGGCGTCTGGAGTTCTTGGTCGAGGGACAGGCCAGGCGGGATCCGGCTGGTGCATGCGGGCGACGGGAATCCGGTTGCCGCGTCGCACCTACGACCCAGTCCCACCTCAAGTTGGCCTGGCAAGCCTGAGAGAGGAAGGGTACAACAAGGAACCGGCAATTCTCTGTCTGAGGTGGGGCCGAGCAATGGACGAAAGCGAGAGACCGTCAAAGCGAGACGCCTTCCTTGCACTCCTGCGAGCGGGCTGGGCTTCGCTTCACCTGGATGCCCGATGTCCGGGCGTGGTGGTGCCGGCGCCATTCTCGTCGCAGGCGCACCTCGTGTTGCAGTACGGGCGGAACATGCCCATTGCCATCACGGATCTCGAAGTCACCGAGGCGGGCGTGAGCGCGACGCTCTCGTTCTCGCGGGTTTCGCACCGCACCTACGTGCCGTGGAGCGCGGTCTACGCGGTGAGCTGCACCAACGGCTGCGGCGTGCTCTATCGGGAGGACGTTCCCGAGGACGTGGCCGTGGCCACGCCGACCGACGCCGGGTTGGTCGAGCTGCCCTGGAAGGGGCGGTCGCGCGAGTCCGGCGGCTATGCCTTTCGCGACGACGGACCGCCTCTGCGCTCCGTTCCGAGCGCCGACGATATCGACCCGGGCGCTCTGGCGATCCATCTTC
>JADGRD010000154.1 GCA_017881285.1 Pseudomonadota bacterium
CGCCGATGGAGGCCCCTAGCAAGATGTATTCGCCTTTCTTCGAGGCCAGGGCGCCGAGGCCGCCAGCGATGCCCCCGAGCACCGCGCCCAGGCCGGCGCCGTAGAGGCCGTCCCGCATGACGTAGCCATTGCGCCCGGGCTTGCGCTGGGACATGTCCACGATGCCCAGGGTCAGGCCGAGTACGCTGCCGGTAATTGCGCCAATGCCGGCGCCGTAGACCACGGGTTTCCACCCACCCGAGGTCTTCCAGGTGTCGCTGCGGGCAAACAAGTAACCCGTGGCCGCACCCGCCAGCGCTCCGACGAGCAAGCCCTGGTAGGCGCCGTCGAACACCGTGGGCGGGGGCAGATCGGACGCGTGCGCGGTCCGGGCGACCCCGGCGACCAGAACGAGAGCACACAGTACTTGAACACACGGTTTGGTCATGATTTCACCAGGCTCGTGACGGCACGGACGATGTTGTCGGCGGTAAACCCGAACTGTTTCATGAGTACGGAACCGGGGCCGGAGGCGCCGAAGCGGTCGAGGCCCAGGGCGATACCGTGCTCGCCAATCCAGCGGTGCCAACCCATGGTCGTTCCGGCCTCGATGGACACCCGGGCCGCGATGCCTGGCGGGATGACGGAATCGCGGTACTCCGCGGGCTGTTCCGCGAAGAGCGCCCAGCAGGGCATCGAAACCACGCGACAGCGAACCCCGGCGGCGAGCAGCTTGTCCTGCGCGGCCAGCGCCAGGCTGACCTCGCTGCCGGTCGCCAGGAGAATGGCCTGGGGCGCCCCCCCGGGCGCTTCGCTCAGAACATACGCGCCCCGTGACAGGTCGGTCGCCGGGGCGACCTTGTCGCGGTCGAAGGTCGGTAGCTTCTGCCGGCTCAAGACCATCACCGTGGGACCGTCGGTGCGGCGCATGGCCGCGCGGTAGGCCTGCGCGACCTCGTTGGCGTCGGCCGGCCGCATGACCCACAGGTTCGGGATCCCGCGCAGGGCCGCGAGGTGCTCGATGGGCTGGTGGGTCGGGCCGTCCTCACCCACGCCGATGGAGTCGTGGGTGAAGATGAAGATGACGGGCAGCTTGCTCAGGGCCGCCAGGCGGATGGCCGGCCGCTCGTAGTCGGAGAAGACGAAAAAGGTCGCGGTGTAGGGGCGCACCGAGCCGTGGTAGGCCATGCCGTTGGCGATGGCGCCCATGGCGTGTTCGCGCACGCCGAAGCGGATGTTGCGGCCGAGTCCGGTCTTGCCGTCGAAGTTGCCCAGGCCGGGCAGGCTGGTCATGGTCGAGCACGAGAGGTCGGCGTCGCCGCCCAGGAGCCACGGCACCTTGCTGGCGATGGCGGCCAGGATCTTGCCACCGGACACGCGCGAGGCGGGCTCGTCCTTGGGCGTAAACACCGGGATGGTCTGGTCCCAGTCCGCCGGCAACTCGTTCCGCTGTGCCATGCCCCATTCCGCGGCCAGCTCGGGCTGCGCCTCGGCCCAGGCCTCGAAGGTCGCCTGCCACACCGCCTCGGCGCGGGCGCCGCGCTCGCCCGCGGTGGCGAAGTGGGCACGGGCCTCCTCGGGAACGTAGAACTGCTTCTCAGGATCCCAGCCGAGCGCCAACTTGGTGGCCTTCACTTCGTCTGGTCCGAGAGGCGAGCCATGCGCCTCCGAGGTGCCCGCCTTGTGGGGCGAGCCGAAGCCGATGGTGGTGTGGACCTTGATGAACGACGGGCGCGGGTCGGCCTTGGCCGCGGCAATGGCCCGGTCGATGGCGTCCACGTCCGTGTCGCCCTGCTCGACCTTCACGACGTGCCAGCCGTAGGCGTCGAAACGCTTGGCCACGTCTTCCGTGAAGCTCAGGGAGGTGGGGCCGTCGAGGGAGACCCGGTTGTCGTCGTAGAGCCAGACCAACTTGCCCAGCCCGAGGTGGCCGGCGAGGGAAGCGGCCTCGTGGGTGATGCCCTCCATCAGGTCGCCGTCGCCGACCAGGGCGTAGGTCATGTGATCCACCACGGTCAGACCGGGGCGGTTGTAGCGTCCAGCCAGGAAGCGTTCGGCCATGGCCATGCCCACGGCATTCGAGGCGCCTTGTCCGAGCGGTCCGGTCGTGGCCTCGACCCCCGGGGTACAGAATGACTCCGGGTGGCCGGGTGCGCGCGAGCCCCACTGGCGAAAAGCCTTGAGCTCCTCGAGAGCGAGGTCGTAGCCGTAGAGGTGCAGCATCGAGTAGAGGAGCATCGAGCCGTGTCCGGCGGAGAGCACGAAGCGGTCGCGGTCCGGCCACTTGGGGTTTTGCGGATTGTGGCGGAGGTGCTTTTGCCACAGCACGTAGGTCATCGGGGCGGCGCCCATCGGCAGGCCGGGGTGGCCGGAGTTTGCCTTCTGTACGCCATCGACCGCGAGCAGCCGGATCGTGTTGATGGCAAGTTGGGTAAGTGCGTCCATCGTTGTGTACTCCTCGGCTAGTATCAGTAGTGAGCCGTCTTGCTAGCACGAGGCCACGGGATTGCCTAGACGGCATTGCTCCAACATCGACATGGGAACCCTCAAAGGGTTCCCATGCCCTCCCGCGATGGTACGCGGCCAGCGAAGCTGGCCGGCTCCCCACGCGACCAGGCGCATCCGCCGATCAGGAGCCCAGCCAGGCGTAGCTGCCGGCCTGGATGCGCGCCAGGCGCACTGCGTCGATGTGGCCCGTGCAATCCGGCGTCCGGAGCGCGGAGTAGAGGGCTTGCGCCAGTTCGTTCGTGGCGCCGCGCAGCCTGCGGATGGCCAGGAGCGACAGGAGGTTGGCCAGCCAAAGGTTAGGCTCGCTGTCGTGCCCAAGCAGGGCGAGCAGGCTGCTGCGCTTGATCTCGACCACCGTCGCGTCGTTGAGAGCGCAGATCGAAACCGCGCAGGGGGCGCCGTCGAGCGCGGGCATGAGCGCCAGCACGCTGCCCGGCCCGAAGGTGGAAAGGCTGTGCAGGCATCCCGCGATGCGCTTGGCGAGCACGAACTCACCCGCGGTAACGAGGAAGAAGCAATCGGTGACCTGTCCCTCCTCGCACAGCAGGGAGAGAGCGGGCAGGGACCGCGTATGGCCGGCCTCCAGCAAGGCCTGGGCTTCCGGCCCGCGGAAGCATTCGGGCAGGTTCTCTGCGCCGGGCGCGCTCATGCCGAGCCTCTCAGACTGGCGAAGCAGTTCTCCCAGGATCCGGGCAGGCCGGAGCACGACGACGGCGCCGGGGTGAGGCGGTCCTTCCAGGTGATATCCGCGCGCAGCTCGCGGTCGATGCGATCGTCGACGTTGCGCAGGCGCTTGAGCACGTCGAGGAAGACGGCGCTGACCAGGGCAGCGGCGGCGTGCGGAGCCTGCTGCCGCATCCTGATCAGGTCCTCTCGACCGAGCTCGAGAACCGTAGCGGGCTCGCTGACCAGCAAGGTGACCGGCCGAGGCGCGGGGTCGATGCAGAACATTTCGCCAAACACCGTCCCCTCGGCAAGCTGCGCGATTTCATGGGGTTGGTCGTCCTTGCCCGAGACCACCGCGCATAGGGCGCCTTGTGTCACGATGAGCATGGTGCTACCGTATTCTCCATACGCACACACGGTTTCGCCGGTCGCGTACTTCCTTTCGCGCATGAAACGAACGAGGTCGGCACGCTCGATCTCCGAGAAGGATTCGAACAGTCGTACGTTCCGCAGCGGGTACGTCATCTTGCCCTCACTCTTTTCATCGGCAGGGCGGTCGGGAAACTTCAGGCCGAGCCGCCATCTCTCCCTTCCCGCGCGGGCGCGGGGCGAGGCCGGCGTTCCCGGCTGGGGTTCCGCGT
The DNA here is from genome assembly GCA_017881285.1 of Pseudomonadota bacterium. Lineage (GTDB taxonomy): Bacteria > Myxococcota_A > Polyangia > Fen-1088 > Fen-1088 > Fen-1118. The sequence goes on from JADGRD010000154.1 coordinate 3,795, forward strand.
GGAGGGGAGAGATCGCTTCAATTCGGCGCACCCACCCGGCGTTGCAAAGGCCCCATGGCGAGCAGTTCTGAGCCATCTCCCCCCTCCCTAAGTGTCAGCGGGGAGAGCCTGCCGCGCGTGGCCGGGCGAGTGTTGCTCGTGGACGACAGCAAACTAGTGCGCGATTTCGTCGGCAGCCTGATCGCCGACTGGGGGTTCCAGGTCGAGACCGTGGGCAGCGGCCAGGCGGCCCTCCTGTCGCTGGAGGCGAACCCGTACGATGTCATCGTGACCGAGGTCAGGATGCCCGAGATGACCGGGCTCGAGTTGCTGACGACGCTGCGCATGCGCGCCGTGGGCACGCCGGTGATCATGCTTTCGTCGGTGTCGCGCACCAGCGAGATCCTGAATGCCATTCACCATGGGGCGTTCGACTACGTGGTCAGGGACCAGGCCATCGAGCCCCTCCGTCTGGCCTTGCAGCGCGCCATGCAGCACGTCCACCTCGTGCGGGAGAACGCACGCCTTTCGGCCGAAACCGAGAGGCTCTTCGCCGAACGCAGCCAGATCGAATCTGCCCTGGCACGGGTCAGCGAAAACCAGGAGCAACTCGTCCAGGTGGAGAAGATGGCGAGCATTGGGCTGCTCACCGCCGGCATCGCCCATGAGATCAACAACCCGCTGGCCTTCCTGCTTCCCAATTTCGAGATCATCGAAGGCTGGCTGGAATGCACGCGGCAGGGCAAGACCAGCGAGCGGGTGCCGACGCTGGAGGCACTCGGCAAGCTCGTCGCCGAGTGCCGTGGCGGCCTCGACCGGATCGCGCGCCTGGTGCGCCAGTTGCGCGTTTTCGCGCATCCCGGGCGGCAGAACCTGGGGCCCGTCGATGTCGATGCCCTGGTCCGCTCGGTGGTGGGCCTGGTGGAGCGGGAGCTCTCCGGCCGCGCCGAGGTGACGGTGTATTCCAGTCAGGACTGCATCGCTCGCGGCAACGAGGATCACCTTCGCCAGGTGCTGCTCAACTTGCTCATCAACAGCTCTCAGAGCATTTCTGCCGAGGGCGGCGGGCGGATCGAGGTGGTCGTCGATCAGAAGGACGGCGAGATCACGATCCGCGTGATCGACAACGGTTGCGGCATCGCCCCCGAGAACCTGCGCCGGGTCTTCGATCCGTTCTTCACCACCAAGGCGGTCGGCTTCGGGACGGGCTTGGGGTTGTCGATCTCGCGCGACCTGGTCAAGAAGATGGACGGCAGCATCACCCTGGAAAGCCAGCTTGGCCGCGGCACGGTGGTCAGCGTCACCGTGCGCAAGTGGCGAGAGGAGCCCAACCAGGAGGCGGTCGAACCGCTTCGCACGCCCACGCCGGAGTTGATCGCGCCGAACGTCGGGCGGCGGCTTTCCATCATCATCATCGAGGACGAAACCGAGCTGCTCGCGCCGCTGCGCCGGATGCTGGCCGCCTACCACGACATCATCACCTTCAGCGATCCACGCGACGGCATGCGCTGCCTCATCGAGCGCGAGCCACCCGACGTGATCATCTGCGACATCAACATGCCCGGGGTGGGCGGCGTGGAGCTCTACCGGGAAGTCACGCGCGTCCGGCCGTTCCTGGCCAGGCGCTTCATGTTCCTCACCGGTGGGGTTTCCGAAGAGGCGACGGCGCTCATCGGCGACGAGCGGCGGATTCTCGAAAAGCCCGTGCACCGCGAAGATCTCATGGCCGCCATCGAAGCCATCGCCGCGGCGAAGAACTAAAGCCAATCCGGGGCCGAGATTGGCCTTGACGGGTACGTGGCTGGGCCATATAACTCGTACGTACACGTAAGAGTAAGGTTATGGCCTTCCAGCGAGAAACCGGTAAGTTGACGCTCATCAAGGTGGGTGATCTGGCTCACCGTACCGGAAAGACGGTGCGCGCCATTCACCTCTACGAGGAGCTGGGACTGCTTTCCCCGCCGGTCCGGTCCAAGGGCGGCTTCCGCATGTATTCCGGGGACGGGGTGAAGCGCATCGAATGGATCCAGAAGCTGCAGGACATGGGCTTCTCCCTGACGGAAATCAAGGCCTTCCTCAGGGTGTGGGAAGAGAGCGCCACGGCGCCCGAGGCCATGGCCACGGTGCGGGAGATCTTTTCCGACAAGTTGCACGAAACCCGCGAAACCATCGCTCGCTTGTCGCGTCTGGCCGACGAGCTGGCGGAGAGCCTTTCGTACCTCGAACGCTGTCGCTCGTGCAGCCCCAGCCAGGGGCAGAGCGAGTGCTGCGCGTGCGAAAACCACGGTTCCGGCCGCGAGGTGCCCATGCTGGTCGACGGAATCGCCACCAAGCACACGACCCCATGACGATGAAGCTGCCAATCTACATGGACTACCACGCGACGACGCCCGTCGATGCGCGGGTGCTGGACGCCATGCTCCCGTATTTTCGCGAGGAATTCGGCAACGCCGCCAGTCGCTCGCACGCGTTTGGCTGGCATGCCGAGGAGGCCGTCGAGAAGGCGCGCGAGGCGGTGGCCCAGCTCATCGGGGCCGTGGGCAAGGAGATTGTCTGGACTTCGGGCGCGACCGAATCCGACAACCTGGCCATCAAGGGCGTGGCCGAATTCTACCAGGATCGCGGCAAACACATCGTCACCTCCGTTACCGAGCACAAGGCCGTGCTCGACACCTGCAAGCGCCTGGAAAAGCAGGGCTTCGCGGTGACCTATCTGCCGGTGGACAGCGACGGGCGGGTGAATCCCGCGGCCGTCGCCGCGGCCCTCACCGACAAGACGATCCTGGTGTCGATCATGCTCGCCAACAACGAGATCGGCACGGTCAATCCCGTCGACGAGATCGGCGGAATCGTCAAGGCGCGCGGCGCCTTCTTCCACATCGATGCCGTGCAGGGCGTGGGCAAGATTCCCTTCGACGTCAACCGCAGCCACGCCGATCTGGTGTCGCTTTCCGCGCACAAGATGTACGGCCCCAAGGGCATCGGCGCGCTCTACGTGCGCCGCAAACCGCGCGTGCGCATCACGCCCATCATCGACGGCGGCGGCCACGAGCGCGGCATGCGCTCGGGCACGCTCAACGTGCCGGGCATCGTCGGGTTCGGCAAGGCCGCCGAACTGTGCCGCCTGGAGATGGACGGAGAAGGCCGCCGGGTGCTCGGCCTGCGCGAGCGGCTGCGCAAGGGCATCGAGGCGCGCGTGCCGAGCACCAGCGTCAACGGCTCGCTCGAACACCGGCTGCCCGGCAACCTCAACATCAGCTTCGCCTTCGTCGAGGGCGAGGCCATGATGATGGCGCTCAAGGAGGTGGCGGTGTCGTCGGGCTCGGCCTGCACCTCGGCGTCGCTCGAGCCGTCCTACGTCCTGCGCGCTTTGGGCGTTGGCGAGGAGATGGCGCATTCGTCGATCCGTTTCGGGCTCGGCCGTTTCACCACCCAGGAAGAGGTGGACTACGTCGTCCATTTGGTGGCGGACAAGGTGAAGCGTCTGCGGGACATGTCTCCTTTGTGGGAGTTGGTGCAATCCGGGGTCGACCCCAAGAGCATCCAATGGGGGCAGAGTCACTAGTTCGAGGAAGCAGCACATGGCATACAGCGACAAAGTCATCGACCACTACGAGAACCCGCGCAACGTCGGCAGCCTGGACCCCGCCGCGCCCGACGTGGGCACCGCACTGGTTGGCGCGCCGGCCTGTGGCGACGTCATGAAATTGCAGATCAAGGTGAACAAGGCGGGTGTCATCGAAGACGCGAAGTTCAAGACCTTCGGTTGCGGCTCGGCCATCGCCTCGTCGTCGCTGGCCACCGAATGGATCAAGGGCATGACCATCGACCAGGCGATGACG
>JADGRD010000155.1 GCA_017881285.1 Pseudomonadota bacterium
CCTCGATGCGATGCGCAGGTAGGGCGACGTCGCCACCGGGGCCTTCTTGGCCATCTCGCAGAAAGCGCGTGCGGCGGCGACGCGCGTCGGGATCTCGCCCTGCTTGAGCGCCTTGACCAGCGGGGGCAGCGCCGCGTTGGGGTGGGTTTGCCCGATCTGACCGAGCGCCTCGACGATGGCCTTGCGCGTGGCGGGTCGCACCTTGGGGAGGGCGTGTCCCAGGTCTTCGGCGATCAGCGCGGATTGGCTGCCCGCCGCCAAGCGGACGGCGGATTCGAGGGCGGCGCGGGCGACTTCGGGGCTTGGGTCGAGCAGGGCCCTGCGCACCAGCTCCGGCCCCTCGCGTTTCAGATAGCCGTAGGCGCGCGAGGCCTCGGCCCGGACATCGGGCGATTGGTCGTAGAGAAAGACCTTCAAGGGCCTGCTCGCGTTGTCGGGTTGCTTGATGGCGACCACGCCCCACAAGGCCGCGGCGGTTACGCGGCCGGTGGGCGGTCCCTTGGTCGTGGTCGTGGCCAGCTCCTCGACCGCGGCCGGATCGATGAGACGTGCGTAGATGGGCAGCGCGGCCGCGCGCAGACGGGGTGGTGCGTCCGGGGCGACGGCCTTCTCCAGCACGGGGAGCAGCGAGGCCTGCGGCTCGCCGTTCTTGCGCAGGAAGGACAGGGCGGAGATGCGCGCCTCCTCGGAGGCGTGCTCGTCGGCCGCAATCTGCGCGAGCGCGGACATCGCCTCGCGCGGGATGCTGGCGGCGATCTGATCGAGGAGGGTCAGGGCGGTGCGCCGGGCCTGGCTGTCTGTGCTGTCGAGGGCGCGGCGGACGGCATCGGTCGCGGCGGTAGGGGCGCGCGCGGCCAGATCCATGACGCCCTTTTCGGCCAGCCGGCGGAACGACGGATCCTTGTCGGCCAGCGCGATGGCGAGGATGCTCGCGGCGGTGGCGGCGTCGAGACGGGCGGCTTCGTGCAGGACGGCGCCGCGCACGGCGAACGACGGATCGGCCAGGGCGGTGCGCAGGATGCTGGCGTGGGTGCCCTTGCCCTGCCGGCGATCGATGGCGGCGGCGACCTCGACCCCACGGCGGCGCACGTCCGAGGATTGATCGTTGAGCGCGGCGGCCAGGATCTCGTCCTCGCCGGCCCCGCCGGTGCCGACCACGGCCAACGCCTCCAGGGCCTCGCGCCGCAACGCCGGGTCCACGAAAGCCTGCTTGAGCGAGACGATACCGGCGGGATCGCCGAGCAGGACCAACGAGATACCGCGGGGAACCGGCCCCAGCCCGTCGAGCACGGTGCGCAGCCAGGTGGGAATCGGCGTGCCGCGGTTCTTGTCGAGGGTGCCCGAGGCGTGGCCCGAGGCGATGCGGCGGGAGAGATCGGTGGCGACACCGGTGGCGGCGAAGCCGGTGTCGGCGATCACGGCCCCGAAGCGCGGCTGCGCGGGCAGGAAATTCAAGAACGACAGACTGCTGCGCCCGCGCCGGACCACGACCCGGCTCGAGGGTGAGTCCTGTGAGGGCTCGAAGGCCAGCGTGTAGGAGGTGCGTAGCTCGAACACGAGGCCGAAGAGCACGGCGGCGATCACCGCGAGGGTCAGGCCGGTGCGCAGCACCACGCGGCGGATGCTGCGCCGGACCACGCTGGCCTCCTCGTCGCCGAGGTCATGCCCCACGTGGGCGCGCACCGAACGGAGCTCGAGCAAGGTCAGCGCGCTGCCGGTGAGTACACGGCGGCGGAGAACGCGGCGGGCCTGCTGCACGTGCGCGGTGGCGATGGCGCTTTGCTGGCGGATGCGGGGGATCAGGCAGGAATGGGTCAGGACGAGCCGGCGCTCGCTCTGCCCAGTCGTCTCGCGCAGGATCCCGCGCGCGACCAGCAGGCTCGCCGCCTTGTCCACGGTGGCTTCCGACAGATGGCTCTTCGCCGCGAGCTCGGAGGCGGTGAGGCGGGCGCGCTCGGCGGCCGAGAGCAGAATGCGCAGGGCGACGGCTTCACCGGCGTCGACGATGGCCCGATGAAGAAAGCCGTGAAGAATGGTGGCGGCCCCGCCGTTGCGCTCGTAGCGGCGCATGGTGGTCAGCCGCTGGTCGATGGCGGTGGCCGCCACGATTTGCAGGTCGGCGGGGAGGCAAGGGCCGTTCTTGCACAGATCCGCGGCGATCAGCCCCGCCAGCCCGGCCTCGAAGAAGGTGCCGGTGTTGAGCGCGGTTTCCTCGAGAACCTCGGCGGCGTGGGCCTCGTCGAGACCGGAGAGCTCGTACCAGCCGCCGGCGGCGGGCGCGATCCCGGCCAGCTCGTGCAAGAGATCGAGACGGTGAAAGAACGACGATTCGATGGCGAGGAGGATGTGCAGGCGGCTACCCGAAGCCGCGACCGCCTGCTTGAGCAGCGAGGCCAGCCCATCGAGGGCGGTGATGGCCGCCTCGTCGGCGTCGCTGTCGAGCAGCTCCTCGAGGTGGTCGAGCACCAGCAGGGTGCCACCGGGCGAGCTGCGCGCTACGCTGACCAGGTAGTCCGGCGCGCTTTCCCCCGGCGTGGGCGGCTCGCCCCGCACGCGGCCCAGCGCCTGCCACAGGTCCTGATCGAAGTTGGCGTAGCTGCCGAGGTGCACGCAGGCCACGCCGCGCTCGGTGAGCGTGGGGAAGAGACCGGCGCGCACCAGCGAAGTTTTGCCCACGCCCGCCTCGCCACACAGGGCGGTGACGCGGCTGGTGTCCTGGGTCACGAGGGCAAGCAGGGCCTTGGCCTCTTCCGTGCGGCCGAAGAAGAGGCTGGCGCTGCTCTCGTCGTAGGGGACGAGGCCGCGAAATGGTCCTAGGGCGGGATGACCTGACGCAGACATCAACAACAGAATAGCCGGGCCGGGCTGCGACCGATCAGGAAAGTTTGCTAGCCGTCCGAGGCGAGATCGGATTCGACCACCGCGGGATCGGTTTCGTAGTCGGAAATGACGATTTCGCGCATGGTCGCGTCGGTCGACGAGGGCGGGAAGAAGCCATCGACCAGGTCGGCGACCTCGTCGTGCGAGGTGCCCTTCTTCACGGTCGCGAGGGCGTAGACGACGTTGGCGTCATCGACGATGGACAGGAAGCCGATGCGGCGGCCATCCTCGACCGCCCACAGGTCCCAGACTTCGGACGACTTCGTGCGCGTGGTGCGCGTGGCGTAGAAGGTGCGCGGTTCGTGCCGGGTGATGGGCGTGATCTTGGGATCGCGGGGCATGGGCCGCAAAAGGTAGCATGATCAGCGACTCGATGCGGAAGATCGGAAAAGCCCAGGGGGCGATGCTGGTATAGCTAGGCGTGCATTGTCAAGTCAGCTATATGACTTGACAAGTGGGATGACCCGGGGTAATTTGAGGTTTGTCATGGCAAATCCACATCTTGCGACGACACTCACGACCTTCGATGCGACCGTTCATCGCACCAAGAACCGCCTCATCGCTATTCCGGCGGGGGAACAGCGCCGACTTGGGCTGGTTCGCCGTGCCAACAACCACATCATCTCGTATTCGATACGTAGTGCCGGAGGTGGTCGTTGGAACCATCACCTCGCATGTCTCACCTACGACAACGAGTTCTCTATTCCCGCCGATGTGGTTCACATCCAGGGCGGCGACTCGGTTGAGATAAAGATTCACCGGATCATTCCCAATGTCGGAACCGTCCACGGACAGGCGTCTCTAGCGAATGGAGGGGCGCTCTTGACGAGGTTGGCAGAGGAAGCGGGCGCCGACGAGCGCGCGGATGGCAGCCAGAAGGTCGACGAATTCCTGTACGGCGGCGATCATGGCTGAGGCGCCGGTCCTGGTCGATACCGGCTACCTCGTCGCGCTTATCAATCAGAAGGATCTTCTCCATTCGCAAGCCAGGGCGCTCGCACGCGCATGGGAGAAGAGCGGGCGTCCGCTTCTGATTACCGACGGTGTCCTCATCGAGTTCGCGAACTTCTTCGCCCGCAGTCCACTGCGCATGCTTGCACTCACGTGGATCCGACGTATTCGCGCGGGAACGCCAGGGTGGATCGTGGATCGACCGACACCGCAGATGATCGAGCGGGCCGAAGCGCGCTACGCCGCACATCCTGACAAGAGCTGGAGTCTGACCGACTGTTTGAGCATGGAAGCGATGCTCGATCATGGGGCGAAGGAAGCGGCGACCCCCGACCGCCACTTCGTCCAGGCCGGCTTCCAGGTCTTGATGAAGGCGAGCCCCTAGAGCGCCGAACGGTCCTTATCGTTCGCCTACCGCCAAGGCGCGGGCAGCAGCGGCGGACGTTCTAGCGCGCGGCGGGTGCGCTGCAATTCGATCTCGCTGATGAGCAGGGCGGGGGCCACGGTGGAGACCGGGACGTAGCCGGATTCGGCGCCGCAGAAACCGTTGAACACCGCGGTCTGATCCGACGCCGCCACGATGCGGTTGAGCGAGCCAATCGGGGTGCCCACGAACTCGACGCCGCGCACCAGGGTCTCCTCGCCCGTCTTGCCGTCGACCCGGTACACCACGCGCGGCATGCCCTTGAAGGCCTGGAAGTCGTAGGTCGTGGTGTTGGTCTGGCCGCCGCTGATGTCGGCGATGATGAGGCCGAAGGCCTTCTTCTGGCGGCGGATCTCCTCGAGCAGCATTTCCTTCAGGATGACGTAGGAAACCACCTTGTCGGAGCGGACGATGGTGCTGGCCATGCGCCCGATGGGATCGAGGGTGCCTTCGGCACGGCCGTGGCCATTCGACTCGAGCGAACCTTTCACGGGCGTGCGGCTCTTGAGGTAGTTACGCAAGATGCCGTGGTCGACCAGGGTGACCGGGCGGGCGGCGACGCCTTCGTCGTCGAAGTGGTAGTGGCCGTTGAGCGAAACGTTGCCCACCTTGTCGAGCGTGGGATCGTCGAGCACGCTGACGAAGGCGGGCAGCACGGGCTTGCCGATCTGTCCCTTGAAGGTGGCGCCCTCCTTGTTGTCGTTCTGGCGCTCGCCCTCGAGGCGGTGGCCGAGCGCCTCGTGGAAGAAGACGCCCGCCGCCTCGGGCAGGAGTATGGCCGGGCCATTGTAGGGGTCGAGCATCGGCGCCTCGCGCAGGCGCTTGACCTCGCTGGCGAGCTGGCCGGCCAGACGCACGAGCTCGGCCTCGCTGGGCAATTCCGCCTCGCTTCCGCCGTAGAAACTCTTGAAGTGGTTGACCAAGAGCCCGTCGGCGGCGCGCGCGGTGGCGAGCAGTTGCAGGGAGTAGATGAGGCGCTCGTTCACCAGCTCGGTGCCCTCGCTGGTCACCAGGTAGCGCGTCTGGTGGTCGGCCGACAGCTTCACCTGCGAGTCGAAGATCTCGGGATAGGCCTTGAAGAGGGCCGAGATGCGGCGCAGACGCTCGCTCCACACGGCGCGGTCCAGGCTCAGATGGATCGGCGGATCCACGGCGCGCGCGGTCTTCTCGCGCGAGAAGCTGGGCATCTTCTCGTCCTCGACCATCTTGGTCACGCGCGTTCCACGCTTCTTGTGCAGGGCCGCCAGCGCCTGCTTATAGCGCGCGTCGGTCTGCAGCCACATGGTCGCGCGCATGGCGTCCACGTCGTCGTCCATGGGGGCGAACATGGGCGGCTCGTAGCGATCGAAGTCGTCGATGTCGAAGAGCTTCTCGGCCGAGTCGTCGGCGGTGTTGTCGAACTGGTAGCTGCCCACGCGTACCTCGACCGAGCCCTGGCGCACGCGCTGGTAGTTGTCCTCGAAGAGGGCGCCGAAGCGGGCGGAGAGGTCGTAGTTGTCGTAGTCGCGGACGAGGTAGCGGATGAAGTAGGGGCCGTCCTCGCCGGGCACGCGCAGCCGCTTCATCGAGCGGCCCATCTCATCCCTGAGCGCGCCGAGAACGATGAGTCTAGGATCCTTGTTCGTGGTGACCGCGGGCTTGGCGGGCGCGGCGGTGGCCGCCCCCTGGACGAAGATGAGGAGGGCGATGAGGAGCTTGATCGCGTGGGGAGCTCCCCGGCTTTGCCGGGGACGTACCTTCGCGGGAAGGTTTGGAAACCCTCCCAGGGTTTTCATGTCGATTGGTGCCATGGTTTGTGCCGAGTCTGACCGTTTTGCACTGGCAAAGAAAGCGCTATGGTTAATCCCATGCCGAGGATCAACCCCCACTATCAAAAGCTTCGCGCCGGTTATTTATTCCCGGAAATCGGCAAGCGGGTGCGTAATTTCGCGACCGCCCATCCGGAGGCGCGCATCATTCGCCTTGGCATCGGCGACGTGGTGCTGCCCTTGCCGGCGCCCATCGTCGAGGCGATGAAGGCCGGCGCGGACGAGATGGGGAGCCGGGAAACCTTCCGCGGCTACGGTCCCGAGCAAGGCTACGAGTTCCTGCTCGAAGCCCTTGCCGGCGCCTACCACGCGCAGGGCGCAAACGTCGCGGCGGAGGAGATCTTCGTCTCCGATGGCTCGAAGTGCGACACCGCCAACATCCAGGAGATCTTTGCGCTCGACAACGTGGTCGCGCTGACCGATCCCGTCTATCCAGTGTATGTGGACACCAACGTGATGGCCGGCCGCACCGGCGAGGCCGACGGCAGCGGCCGTTACGCCAACCTGGTCTACCTGCCGACCACGGCGGAGAATGGCTTCGATCCGCCGCTGCCGGCCGGGCACGTGGACATCATCTACCTGTGCTCGCCCAACAACCCGACCGGCGCCGTGATGTCGCGGGCCTCGCTCGAGCGCTGGGTGGCCTACGCGCGCAAGGAGGGCGCGGTCATTCTCTTCGATGCGGCCTACGAGGCGTTCATCCGCGAGCCGGGGCTGGTCCACAGCATCTTCGAGATCCCGGGCAGCCGCGACGTCGCCATCGAATTCCGCAGCTTCTCCAAGACCGCGGGCTTCACGGGCACGCGTTGCGCGTTCACGGTGATTCCCCGCGAACTGTGCGGTCGCGACGCCAGCGGCGCGCCCGTGCCCTTGCGCGGCCTGTGGAACCGCCGCCACACCACCAAGTTCAACGGCGTTAGCTACCCGGTGCAGAGAGCCGCGGCCGCGGTATTCAGCCCCGAGGGCAGCCGGGCCGTGCAGGCGAACATCGACTACACCATGGAAAACGCGGGCATCATTCGCGAGGGCATGGCCGCCGCCGGCTACCGCGTCTACGGCGGCGAGAACGCGCCCTACATCTGGCTGCGCGTGCCCGCGGGCATGACCTCGTGGGATTTCTTTGACCGCCTGCTCGCCCAGGCCAACGTGGTCGGCACCCCTGGTTCCGGCTTCGGCAGTTGCGGCGAAGGCTACTTCCGCCTCTCCGCCTTCGGCTGGCGCGAGAACATCGAGGAGGCGATTGACCGCATCAAGACGAAGGTGCGCAGCTGAATCCCCCTCGGGGTTGGGCTGAGGTGCCCCTAGAGTTTGGGGATCCGCAGGGTCTTGCTGATCATCAGGCTGCCCGAGAGCGCGAACAGCAGGACCAGCGGGTGCAAGACCAAGCCAAGCTCGACGGAGCCGAAGTACAGCGCCGTTCCCAGCCGGTCCGTCCACGCCGCGACGGCCAGCACCACGACCAGGCCGAGGCTCGACGGGATGGGCGTGCCCTCGAAATATTTCACCTTTTCGCCTCCTGCGGACAGGGCTTCGGCGGTCACGTT
>JADGRD010000156.1 GCA_017881285.1 Pseudomonadota bacterium
GTTCTTGAGCTTGCGCACCTCCTCGTCGAGGGCGATCACGGCATCGAGGTCCACATCGGCGCCGAGCTTGGAGAGCCCCGCACGGACCTCGTCGGGGGTTTCACGGATGCGTCGAATGTCGAGCATGGAAGTGCCCGAGTGTACGACGATTCATTGGTTCCAGGCCAGTCTTGTAGCTGCCTCCGGTCGCTTATCCGCGTTACGGGATAGGAATGAGGTTGCGACAACCCGAGGGGCAGTACCCGGGCAGGCCGTTGTTGCCGCCGTCGTCGCACATCTCGCCCTGGTCCGCCTGCGTGACGCCGTCGCCGCAGAAGGTGCCCAAGGTGCACGTCGCGCTGCAGCCACCGTAGGCGGAATTGCCGTTGTTGGGCCCGTCGTCGCACTCCTCGCCGATGGCCAGGATGCCGTCGCCGCACACCGGTTGGCAGTCGCTGGGCGCGGCACTGAAGCCGCTCAGGGTGAGCTTGTACGAGGAGCCTTCGGTCTGGCGCTCGGCCTGGAACACCGCGATCTCGTAGACCCCGTTGTTCGATATGCCGAGGCTAACTGTCTTGGTCGTCCCCGTGCAGGTGGTGATCTTGTTCGTCGTTGTGCAGGCACTACCTGCCGTCGGCGTCACGGTGACCGAACCCCCTCCGCTCGAGTTCAGAACAAGCTTGCCGTTGACCGGGGTGTGGATACCGCCGATGTCCACCGCAAGCTTCTTGTTGACGAAGACCCAGACGTCGTCGTCGCCCGTGAAGTCGAGCACGTAGGACTTGCCTGCCTCGTATTTGAACCAGTAGCGGACTTCGCTGGTGAAGCTGAAGTTGTGCAGCCGCTTGTTGCCCGCCTCGTCCACGTCGAAGGGCCAGCTTGCCGTGGCGTCGTAGTACGGCGGAATCTTGGCGGCCTGGCGTTCGGAAGCCGGGGTGAAGTTGTCGCCATCGACCGGGAAGAAGGTGGGGTTGCCGTCCGCCTTGCTGACGATGAAGAGCGCTTTGTAGGAGTTGCCATCGATGTAGCACTTAAGCATCTCCTCGCCGTTGGCCTCCTTTTGTTGGCATTCCGTCGGGCTGGTGTCCTGGTACTTGGACGTGCATGGGATGGGCTTGCCGTCCGCGTCCAGCATCTCCTCGCCCACGTTGCCGCAGTAGTAGGCGATCTCGGTGGTGTTCCACTGCTCGCCGTTTGGGCCGTAGCGGTTCACGTAACCGTCCTTGCCGTTGCTCCACAGGGTCATCTTGGTCGGTGTGGAATGATTCACGCCGGAGGTGTCGCGATACCATTTCTTGAAAGTGTCCTGGCTCTCGACGTGAATGGCGTTGCCCGTGATGGCCGTGTAGACCGGCTTGCCCTCGTTGTCCAGATCCGGCTTGACCATGCCGGTGGATGCATCATTCGACCCCGTCACCCCGGCCTCGAAATCCGAAGGATTGTGGTATCTGAAGTCACGGTAGACGACCGGCACGAGCATCTTGTCGCCCAGGTTGGGTTGGGTGCACTTGAAGCCCTGCTCCCCCTTGCAAGTGGACGAGCAGCCGTCACCGTCGATGTTGTTGCCGTCGTCGCATTCCTCGCCCAGCACGATGCCGTCGCCGCACCTCGAGGTGCAGGCGCTGGTGCCCTTGCACGAGGGTTCGTTCTGGCAGTCGGACGAGCAGCCGTCGAAGGGCATGCTGTTGCCGTCGTCGCAGCCCTCGGCGCCCTCGATCTTGCTGTCGCCGCAGGTCGTGTGCGAGCAGACGCTCGGGCTGCCGTCGCACTTGTAGCCAACCTCGATCTTGCAGCCATCCGAGCAGCCGTCGCCGTTGTTCTTGTTGCCGTCGTCGCACTGCTCGGGGAAGACCACCAGACCATCGCCGCAGCGTGCCACCGGCCGACAGGCCTGGCCGGGGGTCACGCAGGAGTAGCCGGGCTCGACGCTCAGGCAGTTGTTGGCGCAGCCGTCGCCCGAGACGGTGTTGCCGTCGTCGCAGGCCTCGTCCGAGGTCAGCTCACCATTGCCGCAGTTCGGTCCGGGAGGCGCGTCGGAGCCGGGCCGGGTTGTCGTCCCCCGGCCGTCGGTCTTGATGGTCACAATCGCGTCGAGGTTGATGGTAACCGCGTCTCCGGAAACGCCACCCGACCCTGAGGGCCCCGTGGGGATGATGGTTGCCGACGAACAGGCGCCGGCGAGCAGGCATCCGGAGGACGCGATGAGCCAAAACGGATGAAACGACCGCATAAAGAGCCTCCTCTTGAGCCTAAATCTAGCCGATTCGGATGGGCCATGTACGCCCTTTTGGTGTGATTGCCGTGCTCTGGCACACCCCTCTTGCAACCCTCGAAGGGGCCAGTTTGGGAAGCCTGGAGGGCTCGCCAGGGCGCCGCCCATGCCGCAGTGAATCCGGACTACTTCGAAAGGCCGGTCTTGTTGCTGAGCTGTGAGGGACAGCTCACCTGCTTGTAGACCAGCTGGGGATTGTCCGCCGAGCTGAACCAGCCCGTGAACCAGTCGCACCCGGCCTTGAGGGTGGACGAGATGCTGCCGAAGACGGACGAGCACTTGCCTTTCATGCAGGTCGCGTCGCCGCCGCATTCCGAGAGCAGGCCACCGTACTGCACACCGAGGTCGGCCGACCCGCCCCACTGGGTCGCGCAACCATTCATGGCGCCGACGCCACCGCCGGGAATCAGCAGGTCGAACTGGTTGGCGGCGATGCCACCGATGTTGATGACTTGCACGATCATCTGCTGGCCCTTGATCGCCGCGGCGCCGGCGTTGGGGCCGGAGTTGCCGTTGCCCGTGAATTGCAGCTCGAAGCAGGTGCCGCAGGCGACCCCGTTGTAGGCCGCGAAGCCGTACGACATGTTGGTGCCTGAATCGAACCAGGGTGAGAAGTCGTAGCACTCGAAGGCACTTCCTCCGCCCTCGCAGCCGTTCTTCTGGTCCACCGAAACGCGGGTGGTGCCGCCTTTGTCGCAGCTTGGTACCTGCGGGTTGGAGTTGGCCGACCACCCGCACGAGGGCTTGCAGCAATCCCAGTACCGGCTGGCCCAGCCACTCGTGCCCGAGATCTGCGGGTTGGTGCTGCCGGGACTGGTGCTCCCGCCGGCCCCGGTCGTGCCGCCGGTCTTGACGCCGCCGGTTCCGATCACGCCGCCGGTTCCGACCCCGGCGCCCGAGCCGGCCGTGCCACCTGAACCGCCGCGGGCGGTTGAGCCACCGGAACTAGCCACCCCGCCAGCGCCGCCGACGCCGCCGCCCGAGCAGCGGCCACAGGTCCGGTTGCAGTAGGTGGCGAACCATGACTGCGAGCACATGCCGTAAGAAAGCCACTCGGCGCAGGTCTGGGGCTGGCCGGGTGCCGGATCGTCCGTGCAGGTGCTGGTCGAGACGACGGTCGAGGCGGTGGTGCCGCCCGAGCCGCCACGCGCCGTGGTGCCACCGGATGCGATCGTGCCGCCAGAGGCCGTGGAGCCACCGGAAGCGGTGGTGCCGCCCGAGCCGGCCGTGCCACCCGAGCCACCGCGGGCCGTGCTGCCACCCGAGGACGGGACGCCGCCCGAGCTGCCCGACGAGCTACCACCGGAGGAGGTGGTGATCCCGCCGGAGGAGGTCACGCCACCCGAGGAGGTGGTGCCACCACTCCCCTTGACCCCACCAGAGGAAGTTGGCGTGTTCGAGCTCCCCCCGGTTGAGCCGGTGGCATCTGGCCTGGTTTCGATGAGGTTGCAACCGGGGATGCAGATCACGAATCCGACCGCAACAAACAATGTCATGGTAGCTACAGCACCAAACCGCATGTTGTACTCCTGAGTCCGCCAATGGTGAATGGGACGAGAGCGGAAGTCCAGTTGTAACGACACCTTATCCCCCGGGTTTGGGCAATCTGGGGCCGTAATTGGTGGGTCCGATCACGCGCGACGGGCGCGGGTTTTTTTGACGGTTCTTGGCCATTCGATCCACGCGTCGCGGGCAGGTGTCGCATGCCGTGTGGCGACGGCCGGTCGGCCCCGCGGCGTCGGGGCTCGACTGCACGGAAGCGGCTCCGATGTTATGGTGCGCGGCAGGGGGCGCGATGAAGAAAGAAAAGACACCTGTCCACGAAGCCAACAAACGGGCGGCGGCTGTGCTACTGCGCAAGGCGCCGCTCCCGCCCGGAGACGACGTGGGCGCCGCCGATCTGGCCCGGCGGGTCGGCGCGCAACTGCGCGAGAAGCGCAAGGCGCGCGGGCTGTCCCTCGACGAGCTCGCGGTGGCGTCCGGGGTCAGCCGGGCCGCGCTGTCCCAGATCGAGCTCTGCAAGAGCAATCCCTCGCTCGGGGTGTTGTGGAAGATCGCGATCGGGCTGGGCATTCCCTTCTCCGAGCTGATCGGCGGTCAAGGGCAGGGGGTCTCCCTGCTCCGCCGCAGCGACGCCCAGGTCCTGCGCTCGGCTGATGGAAAGCTGGAGAGCCGTCCATTGTCACCGGCGGGCTCGAATCCCTGGGTGGAGCTCTACGAGCTGCGCCTGGCCGCGCGCGCCTCGCACGCCTCCGACCCGCACGCTGCCGGTACTCGCGAAATCGTCGTGGTCCTGAGCGGTTCGCTCAATATGCGCGTGGGCCTGGAGATCTACGAGCTGGGCCCGGGCGACTCGATATCTTTCCGCGCCGACGCGGCCCACGCCTACGAGAACCCGGGCGCCTCCGAGGGCCGTTACCACGACCTCATCATCTACGGGCGCTAGGGCGGACAAGCCGGATTGTCCACTATTCGATGCCAGGGGAGCTGCGTCCTGGCCTGGAACCCAGGGGAATCGCTGAAACGACCCCATGACTGAGTCTCGTATAGAAGACGCAATTCTTTTATCATTGACGAGGCCGCTCGTCGTGCTACAAAGGGGAAAACTCACAACCGTGGAGAGGATTGATCATGAGCGCAAGACCGTACCGCTTCGAAACCTTGGCCCTGCACGCCGGGCAGACTCCTGACGCCACCCTGTCGCGAGGCATTCCTGTCTACCGGACGACGTCCTACGTCTTCAAGAACACCGAGCACGCGGCCAACCTCTTCGCGCTCAAGGAGCTGGGCAACATCTACACCCGGCTCATGAACCCGACCACCGACATTCTCGAGCAGCGGGTATCGCAACTCGAGGGCGGCGCGGCCTCGGTGGCATTGGCCTCGGGCACCTCGGCGGTCTTCTACGCCATCATCACCCTGGCCCAGGCCGGCGACGAGATCGTTTCGGCCAACAACCTCTACGGCGGCACCTACACGCAGTTCGACTCCATCCTGCCCCAGCTGGGCATCAAGGTGAACTTCGTCGACGCCAAGGAGCCCAAGAACGTCGAAAAGGCCATCACTGCCAAGACGCGTGCCGTGTTCATCGAGACCATCGGCAACCCGGTGCTCGATTTCACCGACATTCGCGCCATCGCCGACGTGGCGCACAAGCACGGCTTGCCGCTCATCGTGGATGCGACCTTCACCACGCCCTATCTGCTGCGCGCCATCGAGCACGGCGCGGACATCGTCGTCAATTCCTTGACGAAGTGGCTGGGTGGGCACGGTGCGGCCATCGGTGGCATCATCACCGACTCGGGCAAGTTCCCCTGGAAGGGCAACCCGCGTTTCCCGCTCTTCAATGAGCCGGACAGCAATTACCACGGCCTGCGCTGGGCCCATGACCTGCCCGACGCGCTGGCGCCCATCGCCTTCGCCCTGCGCGTGCGCACGGTGCCGCTGCGCAACCTGGGCGCCGCCATCTCGCCCGACAATTCCTTTCTTTTCCTGCAAGGGATCGAAACCCTGCCGGTGCGCATGGTTCGCCACAGCGACAACGCGCTCAAGGTCGCCCTGCACCTGAAGAAGCACAACAAGGTGGCGTGGGTGCGCTACCCCGGCCTGCCGGACGATCCGACGCACGCGACCGCCAGCCGATACCTCAAGAACGGCTTCGGCGGCATGGTGGTATTCGGTGTGAAGGGTGGCTACCCGTCGGCGGTCAAGCTCATCGACAACATCAAGCTCTTCTCCCACCTGGCCAACGTCGGCGACGCCAAGAGCCTGATCCTGCACCCGGCCAGCACCTCACACTCGCAGCTTTCGGAGCAGCAGCAGCGCGAGAGCGGTCTCACGCCCGATCTCGTGCGCCTGTCCATCGGCCTCGAGCACGTCGACGATCTGATCGAGGCGCTCGACGAGGCGCTGGCGCTGGCCTGAACCGGGTCAGGGCCGGCCGAGACCGCGTGGCCTCGTCGTGACTCGCTCGAAGCCCGTGGTCTTGCGGCGACGGCGCAGGTTGGGCGAGGCACCCGGTCCTCGGCCGATCTCGCGGCCCAGCTTGTGAATGCGGCCCGTGATGCAGCGGTTGCACAGATCGGCGGTCTCGCGGAGGCACGCCTTGGCCGGGTAGATCTCGTAGAGCGCGCGGTATTCGGGCGGCGTCAGGTTGGGCATGACGATGTTGGCGCCGCGCTGGAGGCCCAGCTCGCGCCCCTCGTCGAGGTTGAGCGTCGCCAGCGCGGTGGTGCTGGGGATGTTGGCGTCCGGGCAGAGCAAGCGGGCCAGCGCGATCATCTTGTATGTCATCAGCTCCGTCGCTGGCACCTGGTGTCCGGGCTGGGCCGGCCCTGCCTTCCCGAACGGCGTGGCGGGATGGGCGATGAAGGGGCCGACGCCGATCATGTCGAGATCCAGTTCGCGGAACAGCTCGAGGTCGTTGGCCAAATCCTCGTAGCTCTGGTCCGGGAGCCCGATCATGACGCCGCTGCCGGCCTCGTAGCCGAGCGGTGCGAGAGCGCGCAGCAGGTCCATGCGCGCCGGGCGTTTGCCCGGCCGTGGCGGGTGCATGCGCGAGAACAAGTCGGGGTTCGAGGTCTCGAAGCGCAACAGGTAGCGATCGGCGCCCGCCTCACGCCAGGCGCGCAATTCGTCGAGGGTGCGCTCGCCCAGGCTGAGCGTGACGGCCACGCCGACCTCGCCCTTGATGCGCCTCACGATGTCCGCGACGCCGTCACGGGTCAGCCCCTCGTCCTCGCCGGACTGCAGCACCACGGTCCCGTACCCGAAGTCGCGGGCCTGCTTCGCGCAGGCGAGGATTTCGTTCGCCGTCATGCGGTAGCGCGTGATCTCGCGGTTGCCGGCCCGCAGACCGCAGTAGGCACACTGGCGCAGGCAGTGGTTCGAGACCTCGACCAGGCCGCGCAGGTGGACCTCGTCGCCGACGTGCGCGCGGCGGACTCCGTCGGCCGCCCGCCACAGCTCCTCGAGCCGGGTGCCGTCGGTTTCGCGGAGCCAGCCAAGGATTCCGGGTCGATCAAGTGTCAAGGTCATCGGTCTCGACTCATTCATGCCACGGGCCAGCGGCGGCGGCCAGCGGCGTTGCTTGGTCAGATGATCGTCGGGGCGATATACTCGCGCGCCGTGCATCGAAATCCCGATCTCATCCTTGCCTCGGCCTCGCCGCGGCGGCGCGAATTGCTCGAAAGCGTCGGTCTCGTTCTCACCGTGGAGCCGGTCGACATCGACGAGGCCGCGCGCGATGGGGAGCCGGTTCGCGTCTACGCCGCGCGCGTGGCCGCCGAGAAGTGCGACGCGGCGGTTCTGCGCCTGGGGACGCCGGCGTTGGCCGTGCTCG
>JADGRD010000157.1 GCA_017881285.1 Pseudomonadota bacterium
TACTCTTCGTCTTCGGCAAAGTAGTCGAGGTCGACGCGCTTCACCGCGTAGGAGGCTGCCTAGGCAACACCGACTCCAAATTCGATCATCAACGTAGCGAGTTCCAGCCCATCGACGAGAACGATCTTCTTCTCAATACGACTGACGTAGTCGCGTGCGTCCTGCGAGAAACGCGAGGTTGTGATCATGACGCCCTTGCGAGCCCGGTGGCCTTCGAGGCTTCCCGCAAAAGCCTGCACCACGGGACGGCCTACGGCTGCTTCCCACCGTTTCGCCTGCACGTACACCGCATCGAGCCCGAGACGATCTTCCTTGATGATGCCGTCGATCCCGTCGTCGCCACTGCGGCCGACGGCTTTCCCAGCATCCCGGCGTGAACCGCCATACCCCATGCGAACGAGCAGATCGACCACGACCTTCTCGAAAAAAGCCGGGCTGGAGGTGCGAAGTCGCTCAAGCAAATCCTCGGCCAGCTTCTTCCGCACCTGCTGGAAGGAAGATTCAAGCAACTCCTCGGGGGTCTGCACGCTGCCGGTATTGCCAGCGGGTTCGTCTACTTGTTCGCCAGCGGGTTCGTCTGCGCCGTCATCCCGCCGTCGACGGAAGTCATCCAATTCGGGGAACCGGGACAAGTACTTCAAGTCGACCCGGTGAGGTTTCTCGCTCAGGACTTGTCGGCCACGTTCCGTGATACGAAGGCGGCCGCGCCCCTGATCCTCGATCAAGCAGGTCTTCTTTAGATAGGTCTTGGACCAACCCACCCGATTCCAGAACTTCCTAGCCCGCCCGCTTGGCAGCAACTCACCCATCTCTGCCTCGTTCAGCTTGAATTCCGGCGCCAACTTCGCGATGACTTCGCTAAACGTGTGCAACTCGCCATCGGATGCAAGCCGAAGAAGCGGCAGCATGATCGACTGGAAGTCAGGGATCGGCATGACGTAGCCATCGACCGGAACCCATCGGCGGTCAAGGTGAGGAACTGGTCACTCTCGAGGTATCCTTGCAGACCGGAGGCGCAACGATGACCAAGGCAAGAGCCCAGCTGCCCCACTTCCGCCGAACGGCGGCCCAGAAGGTGGCGTGCATCCGGCAAATCCTCTACCCCGGTGGCGACATGGACGGCGAGTGGGATATCGAGTATCTTGAAGACATCGCGCGCGTGGTCCTCGACTACGATATCCACACCGGCTGGACGAGCTGGCCTCGGCGACGGAAACGCGCTCGACGAGAAAGCGCGGCCCGAGTATGTCGAGGCTGACCGCACTGCTCGCCCTGCTCCTCGGCCTACTCTCCGGCTGCATGCCGCCGTCGTGGGGAGCTGCGGCGCTACTCCATCCGTCGCGCAAGCCGATGACGGATGCCCCGCCGCTGCCGGCGGAAGCCGTCGAGATCGCGGGCGACGGGGTCATCCTCAAGGGCTGGCTGTTTCGCGCTGCGGGCGAGCGACGCGGAACTATCGTGTACTTGCACGGCTCGGCCGACAACCGCGCGTCCGTCGTCGGCGTGGCAAAGCGGTATGTCCCCAGGGGCTACGACGTGCTGGCCTACGACAGCCGGGCGCACGGCGACTCCACCGGCGATGCTTGCACCTACGGCTACTACGAGAAGCACGATCTGGCGAAGGCGATCGATTCGCTCAAGGTGCCCGTGGTTGCGGTGATCGGGGTTTCGCTCGGGGCTGCGGTGGCCATCCAGGCGGCGGCGGAAGACCCACGGGTTACTCGGCTGGTCGCGATCTCCACCTTCTCCGATCTGCGTACGGTAGCCACCGAGCGCGCGCCGTTCTTCGCCAGCGCGGGGAATATCCGCGAGGCCATCGCTATCGCGGAGAAACAGGCCAATTTCGTCGTCGACGATGTCAGCCCGGTACGCGCCGCCGCCCGATTATCGATTCCCGTGCTGCTCATCCACGGCGTTGTCGACCGGGAAACCCCGCCCGCACACTCCGAGCGGGTCCATCAGGCTCTGAAAGGCCCGAAACGCCTGCTGCTACTTCCGAAGAGCGGCCACGCCGTGAGCCTCGACGAGGCGACCTGGCGGATCATCGACGAGTGGCTGCTGCAGGGGAAGTGAAGTCCCCTCACCGCCGAGCTCCGCTCGGCTGCCTCTCAGCCCTCCGGGCACTTCGGGTCCTACACGCCCTGCCCCTGCCCCCGCGGCTTCGCCGCGCCCTCGCCCGCGTTGCGGGGCGAGGCGGGAAGTGGGCCCCTCACCGCCGAGCTCCGCTCGGCTGCCTCGAGGCGGTATTCGGGTGGCGAGTGCCCCTCACCGCCGAGCTCCGCTCGGCTGCCTCTCCCCACTTCGTGGGGCGAGGCTTGAAGTGGGGACGGCTCGGCTTCGTCGTGCTGATTCTCCTGGTTCCCCATGCCCGGTTCGGTGTACTGCTTTCTTGGAACCTTGGAATCACCTGACGCACTTCCCTCGCCAACCGGCGCGTCGATCGACGACGCGGTCGACGAGTTGCGGCGCCTCTTTGCCGCGGGGTCGGAGCACGGCGCCGCGTGCGAAGAGAAGCTCGCCTTGCTGCGGGAGCAGTGGGTGGCGAGGCCCGAAAGCTTCACCGGGGCGGCGGTGGCCGCCCTGCGCGAGATCTCGACCCTGCTGCGCGCGCGGGCCGGCCACGCGGAGCACCTGGGCCGCGCCAAGGCGGTGCTCAAGGATGTCTTCGGTTACCGGGCGTTTCGGCCCGGGCAGGAGGACATCATCGCCACCGTGCTCTCGGGCCGCGACTGCGTCGGGGTCATGCCGACGGGCGCGGGAAAGTCGCTGACCTACCAGATCCCCGCGCGCCTGCTGGGCGGCACCACGCTGGTCATCTCGCCGCTCATCGCCCTGATGAAGGATCAGGTCGACGCGGTCAACGACGTCGGGCTGCGCGCGACGTTTCTCAATTCCAGCCTGGACTTCGAAGAGAAGCGCGAACGCATCGCCCGTGCCCTGCGCGGCGAGTTCGAGCTCATCTACGCGGCGCCGGAAGGTATCGAGGCGTCGCTGGGACCGCTCTTCGGCCGCATCAAGCCGCGCCTGGTCGCGGTCGACGAAGCTCATTGCATCAGTCACTGGGGACACGATTTCCGGCCCGCGTACCGCAACCTCCTTGGGCTCAAGTCGCGCTTTGGCGGCCCGCCGGTGCTGGCCCTGACCGCCACCGCCACGGCCGAGGTCACGGCCGACATCATCGTACAGCTCGCGATGCAAAGGCCGGCCAGCTACCGCGGCAGTTTCTTTCGCCCCAACCTGCACCTGCACGCCTACCGCAAGGGCAGCGACGGCCCCAGCACGCGCGACCAGATTCTGCGCCTGGTGCGCAGCCGGGCCGGCCAAAGCGGCATCATCTATTGCCTCTCCCGCCGCTCGACCGAGCAGACGGCGGACTACTTGCGCGAGCACGGCGTGAGCGCCCGCGCCTACCACGCGGGCATGGAAAGCAGCCAGCGCACGCGCGTGCAGGACGCCTTTCGCTGCGACGAGGCGGATGTCGTGGTGGCCACCGTCGGGTTTGGCATGGGCATCGACAAATCCAACGTCCGCTATGTCATCCACCGCGACATGCCCCGCTCCATCGAGGGCTACTACCAGGAAATCGGTCGCGCCGGCCGCGACGGGGTGCCGAGCGACTGCGTGCTGTTCTATTCGTGGGCCGACGTCATCGGATACGACCGCCTGGTCGAGCAGAATATCGAGCTGTCCGATGAACTGATCGCGCGCCACCGGGCGCGCGTGCGCGAGATGTTCCGCCTAGCGGAATGGCAGGAGTGCCGGCACCAGGCCCTGGCCGCCTACTTCGGCGAATCCATCGCGGCCTGTGGTTCGTCGTGCAGCGTGTGCGCCGGCTGGGACGTGGTGGCCGAGAGCAAGCCCATCCCGCGAAAGGGCAAGGGAAAGAAGACGCGCAGGCCCGAGCTCGCGTCGCAGCCCGAACCCGCGGCGCCATCGAGTGACGAGGAGGCGCGCTTCAACGCCTTGAAGGCGCTCCGTCGCCGCATCGCCGACGCGCGCCACATGCCCGCCTACATCGTGTTCAGCGACGCCACGCTCATCGCCATGGCCGAGCGCCCGCCGCAAACCGAGGAAGAGCTGCTCGCCATCCCCGGCATCGGCCCGCGCAAGCTGGCAGCCTATGGCGAGGCGTTCCTGGCGCTGCTACGCGAGACGTGAGCCCTACTTCGGCACGGTCAGCGGGTTGGGGAAGTTGCCGGTCATGAACATGATGGAGTAGACGCCCAGCGACTCCTGGAAGTAGCGGTCGTTCTCGACGGTGGTCGAGATCGATTCCTCGATGGCCTCGCGGCGGATGTCGCTGGTGGTGGCCTTGCCGTCGTCAAACATGCTGACGTACGGGCACAGGGCCAGGTTCACGGTGTACGAGTTGTGCCCCTGTGCCGGATCGCAGTTCTTGACGTCGCCCGCCGGGCCAAGGTCGTGGCAAATGCTTGAGAACCGGTTGGCATTCGGCTCGACAGGATTGTTCTTGTAGAAGTTCGTGAAGAAGTCCTGGGTGGCGTCCATCTTGGCCTGGATGCGCGTCTTCCCTCGGTAGTGGATAGACGAGTTGGGCGCATTCTCCGGCAGGCTCAAGTTGTTGCCGAACCAGGCCGCATCGATGCCGAGCCGCCACAGGGCGCGACCCCACTCGTAGGGCTGGCCACCACCGACGTTCGCACACGGCGTGATGATGTCTCCGCTCTGGCTGATCAGCCCCGGGTTCATCCCGGCCTGGTCGTAGCAGCGCTCGACCATCTCCCACACGGTCTCGGCGGTCTTGTACCAGAAGTCCTTGTGGTTTTGCCCGTTGGCGGCATTGGCGCCGGTCGACGGCTGATGCGCGGCCAGGAAGTCGCCGAACACCCGGAAGTAGCCGGGTGGGTAATAGTCCATGAAGACCTCGGACCGGGTCTTCGAGTCGTAGTCGCAATGATTGGCGTCCTGGCAGTTCTTGCTCCAGGTGTCGCCCTTGGTCGGGTAGTTCCAGCCGTCGCCGTACTTGGTGTTGATCTCGCACTCCATCCTGACCAGCCAGTCGGTCGCGGCGTCAGTGTACTCGGGCCACTGCAAAGCCGCGTAGACCATGCCGATGGCGATGTCGACGTCGCCGTCGAAGGCGCTGTCGTGGTTGCCGGCGCCGGTGGCGAACTGGTCGAGCGACTGGCAATCGCCCGTGCCCTGGAACATCCAGCCCATGAGCCCGCAGTACCTCGACTGCGACCGGTAGTGGCGTACGAAGTTCCACAGCTTGTCGAACGTGTCCTTGTCGCCGATCGCCGCAGCTATCGCTATTCCGTAGCCTTGCCCCTCGCTGACCGTTTCGGGCGGGTCGGTGCGCACGCGGGCGGTTCCCGCGCCGCACGCGTCGTTGTCGAACTTGAGGTAGTTCTGCTTCCAGATCTGGTAGCGCTCCCACACGAAGGCATTGAATAGATCCCGCACGGTGGGCTGGTTGGCCACAGGGTAGATGTACGCCAGCGAGGCGCCGTACGGGTACATGTAGTTCGTCCGGCTGTAGGGGAACCACGCCCCGTTGCCGAAGCCGACCGTCACCGGCGTGGCCGGCGGCTTGGGCGCGCACATGCTGTCGTTCCAGACGCCGGTGGCCGACCAGTCGCCGTTGGTCCCGTCGGGATAATAGTCGAACACCTTGAAGTTCGGCGGAGTGACATCGCGCGGGATGTCCGGCTTGCCGTAGTACCAGCGAATCCAGTACTCCTTGGGCGTGGCGGGCAGCAGGTACGGCTTGACCGTGTTCCACTCCGGGTTGTGCAGCTTGTCTACCGCACGCCAGGTGGTGGTCGCGCTGAAAGCGGAATCTGGAACCGGGCATTCATACCACGGGCGATCCTGCTCGCGCTGGCAGATGACCTTGAGGGCGTTGCCCGGGCCGTTCACCTCCAGCTCTATCCACTTGGGCATCAGCGACGGCTTGGGGAAGTAGGTGAAGGTCTTCTGGCCGGCCCACAGATAGCGGAAGTGGACGGTGTGGTAGCCGCTGGGTTGCGCCGGGCTGCACGGATCGACGGGCTTGGTCGCGCCGCCGCAGCTCGCACTGCCGGGCCCGGGGTTGTCGGTGTATACAAAATAGCTGTTCGTCTGCAGCGACCAGTCCTGACACTTGGTGGTGGATGCGATGGTGTTGTCAGGGGCACCGGCGTAGGCAATCCAGTACTCGCTGGCGGTGCGTGGCGGAAGTTGAATGCTGTTCGTGTAGAGGTTCTTGGAGTCGTCCGGGTAGCGGAACACGATCTTCGGGATGGTGCCGCTCGACGGCCAGGCGCTGTTGGGGATCAGCACGTAATACCAGGGGCAGGAACCGTCCTGGAACTCCAGGACGGCCTGCATTTCACAGGTCAGGCCGACCACCTTGAGACTCGACGGATAGGGCGGAACCGAGAAGCCCATGGTGGCGGCGAAATTGAGCGGGCAGCCCGAGCCCGGGTAGGGCGTTTGGGGATCCGTCGGATCGTTCCACGGCCAGCGGAAGTGCACCTTGGTGTAGCCGTCTGGGATGCTCCCGTCGGGCGGCGTGCCGATCTTGCACGCCGGGAACTTCAACGTCGCGCTGTCGGAGGTGATGTGGAACTTGCCGTCGCCCACGTTGGCGTTGGGGTACGCGCTGTAGTCGCCCTGGATGGTACTGTCCGTGCCGGTGTACTCGATCCAGATGTCGCTGTTCTTGGTGTAGTCGGAGATGACGAAGTTGCCGGAGCCGCCGTTCGCGCACCCGTCGGCGCCGACGGGCTTGACCTGGATCTTGGTAATCGTGCTCGGCAGGCAGACCGAATAGTAGGTGCAGTTGGCGCCGTCGACACGCGCGCCGTAGGTCTGGTAATTGTGGTCCGGGTCGATGAACTGTACGCCCGAGGGCGGCGAGGTCATGGTCTTCATGCTCGGCGGATCGACGGGGTTCGACCACACGTCGCGGAAGTGCACGCGCACCAGCCCGGACGGGCACTTGAGGTTTTCCGTGGGCGGTACATCGGGCGCCAGGTCCGGCCCCAGGTCCGGCGCCCTGGCCGCATCGGGCATGGCGCCGCCTGCTCCCGTCGCGCCGCCTGCTCCCGTCGCACCGCCTGCGCTGGTCGCGCCGCCTGCTCCCGTCGCGCCGCCTGTGCCGACGCCGCTGTCGGGAAGATCGCCGAGCGTGATCGTGGGAAAGAGGGTGGTGGGCAGGCCGGCGTCGGTCAGTTGGACCGGCGGCGCCTTCTCCACCGGCGGTGGGTCGATGACCACCACCTCGGGATCCCCTGATTTGAGCAAGAGGTGCGAGTTGCAGCCCGCCAGCAGCAAAGCCATGCCCGCGACAAGCAAGTCCGCGCGCGCGTATGTCCATCCGGTTCGCTTCATTGGAAGTTCCCCAAGCATAGAGGTTTCGGCCGCCAACGGCCGAAAAAACCAGCGGAAGACTAGCCTAAGCCTACCACACCGTAACGGCCGTCACGCCGCGCACCAACCGCGACGCGATCGCGACGCCGATGTCGCGAAAAGTCATCGCAAGGATGCTACCTCCGCGAGCAGAACGTGCAAAACCTGCACGAAGACCGGATGGGGAATGGGTTGGTTCACTTGGCCCAGCTCTTGCTCTGCAAACGACCC
>JADGRD010000002.1 GCA_017881285.1 Pseudomonadota bacterium
GGCATGTTGTCGGCGTTGTAGACGCGGCCGGTGACGATCGGCCGGTCGGGATCCCCGTCGAGAAAGTCGACGATGACTTCGTGGCCGAGGCGCGGGATGTGCATGGCGCCCCATTGCTTCCCCGCCCACACCTGCGCCACGCGTACCCAGATGGACGATTTCTCGTCGCGTTTGCCCAGGCGATCCCAGTCGAATTGCACCTTCACGCGGCCATATTTGTAAAAAAGGCGGTCTGCGGTCCTTCGATCCTGGGCTTCTGCGCGGTGCGGGCCGGGTGGAAAGGCGACTGGCTGTCGAGCAGGCTGTAGGTGGCCTTGAAGGGCTCGTCGGATTCGGCGACGTCGCCGGTCTCGTACTGGTTGATGCTGATGGAGTAGGTGGCGGAGGTGATGAGATATTCCTTGTCGAAGTCGGCCTCCTCCCAGAACGGGTTGAATTCTCCCTCGAGGGACAGCGGCTTGCGCAGCTTGACCAAGTCGCCGACGCCGAGCCCCATAGTGTTGCCCTCGACCTCGATGAGCGTGTTCGCGACGTGATCGCCCTCGATGCGCACCTGGGCTTCGGCCTCGGCGTCGGGCTTCTCGGACAGACCGCCGGGGTAGTCGTAGTCCTCGAAGTCCCCACCGGGTTGGTTGAGCGGGGAAACCCTCGCCTCGATCAGCGCCTGCCCCGGCCGTGGCTTGGTGTAGTCGTAGCCGCGCAGCACGCTGAACTTTCCAGGATAGAGCGAGCCGGCCGCGCTGAGCGACCAGAAGTGCTCTTCCTCGCGCGCTTGCTTGTGCTGCTTGGGCAGGTAAAGAATCTTCTCGTACCCGGACACCGTGGCGTGGGCACCGGCGGAATCGGCCATCATCAGGGTGTGCTTGTCATCCTCGTGCTTGAAGAAGTAGTAGATGCCTTCCTCCTCGAGCAGGCGCTGGACGAAGTTGAGATCGGTCTCGCGGTACTGCACCGTGTATTCGCGCTTCCGGTAGCTGCCCTGGAGCGCGCCTGACTGGACCTCGGTGAATCCGCGCTTGGCCAGCACGTCGGTTGCGTGGGTGGGGGCGTCCTCGTCGAAAAGGATGCGGCAGTCGCGAGTGTAGTCGAAGAGGGCGAGCTTGGGGGTCAGGATGGCCAGGTAGCGGGTGTGCTTCATGGCCAGTCCGGTCTTGGCGAAGTAGGTGACGATGCCGTTCCAGTAGCGGACATCGCCGGTGTCGAGCTTGATGTGTACGGTGAGCGACTGGCCCAGCACCTTGTCCACGGCGATGTTGGCGTCATCGGAGAGCAGGGTCAGGTCGTAGCGGTAGGGGGTTCCCAGCGTCTCCTTGCCTTGAAAGGTTTCGAGCAGCAGCACGCCCTCGTCGAGGGGGCCGGTGACCTTCGTGTCGGTGCCAAGCAGTGCCATGGGAGGTTCCTCGGATTAGCGGTTGGTCAGTCGTCGTAACGTGCCCAAACCGGGGGCGGAAGCAGCGAGGGTTTCGGGGCCGGCAGCAAGCATGACGCACATCAGTCGAAGTCGTAGCGGAATTCGCTGTCCTTGACCGACACGGCGACGCGGGTCACCGGCTTGCTTTCCATCATGCGGGTGAGCAGCTCCTTGCTGATAACGGGCAGCAGGGTGTTGGTGAGGATCGTGTCGATCATACGACCGCCGCTCTCGACCTCGGTGCAGCGGCTGACGATCAGCTTGACAACCTCGTCATCGTAGGTGAACGGGAGCTTGTGGCTCTCGCCAATGCGCTTGGTGATGCGGCCGAGCTGCAGGCGGGCGATGTTCCCGATCATCTCGTCGCTGAGCGGGTAGTACGGGATGGCAACCAGGCGGCCGAGTAGGGCGGGCGGGAAGGTCTTGAGCAGCGGCTCGCGCAGGGCCTTGGCGATGCCCTCCGGCTCGGGCAGCAGGGCGGGATCCTTGCACATGTTCGCGATCAGCTCGGTGCCCACGTTGGTGGTGAGGATGATCAGGGTGTTCTTGAAGTCGATGACCCGACCTTCGCCGTCCTCCATCCAGCCCTTGTCGAAGACCTGGAAGAAGATCTCGTGCACGTCGGGGTGGGCCTTCTCGACCTCGTCGAGCAGCACCACGCTGTAGGGCCGCCGGCGCACCGCTTCGGTCAGCACGCCACCCTCCCCGTAGCCGACGTAGCCAGGAGGCGAGCCCTTGAGGGTGGAAACCGTGTGCGCCTCTTGGAACTCGCTCATGTTGATGGTGATGACGTTCTGCTCGCCGCCGTAGAGGGCTTCGGCGAGCGCCAGCGCGGTCTCGGTTTTGCCGACGCCGGAGGGGCCGGCCAGCATGAACACGCCGATGGGCTTCTGGGGATTCTCGAGTCCGGCGCGCGAGGTCTGGATGCGGCGGGCGATCATCTCCAGGGCATGACGCTGCCCGAGCACACGCTGGTCGAGGGTGTCGGCCAGCTTGAGCACGGTTTCGATTTCGTTCTTCACCATGCGGCCGACCGGAATGCCGGTCCAGTCGCCGACCACGGAGGCGACGGCTTGCGCATCGACCATGGGCAGGATGAGCGGGTGGTAGCCTTGCAAGGCGGCGAGATCGGTCTGGGCTGCGCCGAGCTTCGCGAGCTGCGCTTTGCGATCCACGGGCCGAGGCGCGCCCGCCTCCGTCGCTGCTGGTGTGCTGGCCTGCGCATCGGCGGCAGCCTTCTCCAGCTTGCTGGCGGTGCCTTCGACCTTGCCGGATCCCTCGCGTAGTTGGCGGCGCAGCTCCAGGATCTGGTCGACGAGCGCCTTCTCCTTCTTCCAGCGCTCTTCCAGCCCGGCCAGACGTTGCTTTTCCATGGCGAGCCGATCGTTGGCGTTGGTCTGGCGTTTCTCCGCCCCAGGGACCCCGATGGCGAGCTCGCGCCCGATGATGCCCAGCTCGGTCTCGAGGGCCTGGATGCACCGGCGGCAGTCCTCGACTTCGGCCGGCACCGCGTGCTGGCTGATGGCAACGCGTGCACAGGCGGTGTCGAGCAGGCTGACGGCTTTGTCGGGAAGCTGGCGGGCGGGAATGTAGCGGTGGGACAGCTTGACCGCGGATTCCAGCGCCTCGTCGAGTACCTGGATCCGGTGGTGCTTCTCGAGCACCCCGGCCACCCCGCGCATCATAAGCAGGGCTCGGGTCTCGCTGGGTTCGCCCACCTGCACGACCTGGAACCGCCGGGTGAGGGCGGGATCCTTCTCGATGTGCTTCTTGTACTCGGCCCAGGTGGTGGCGGCGATGGTGCGCAGCTTGCCGCGCGCCAGTGCCGGCTTGAGCAAGTTGGCCGCGTCGCCGGTGCCGGCGGCGCCGCCCGCGCCAATCAGGGTGTGGGCCTCGTCAATGAAGAGGATGATGGGCTTGGGCGAGGATTGCACCTCGTCAATGACCTGGCGCAGGCGGTTCTCGAATTCGCCCTTCATGCTGGCGCCCGCCTGCAAAAGGCCGATGTCGAGCGAGCGCAAGCTGACGTCCTTGAGCGGCGGTGGCACGTCGCCGGCAGCGATGCGCTGGGCGAAACCCTCGACAACGGCGGTCTTACCCACGCCGGCCTCGCCGGTCAGGATGGGGTTGTTCTGCTTCCGGCGCATGAGGATGTCGACGATCTGGCGGATCTCCTCATCGCGGCCCGAGATGGGATCCATCTCGCCCTTGCGCGCGCGTTCGGTGAGATCGACCGAGTACTTGGCGAGCGCCTCCTGCTTGCCCATGGCCGCGGGGGCCATGGCCCCGCTGGCTTCCCCAGGCACGGCACCACCGCCCACCTGGAAGCCATCGCTGGCCGCGAGGGCGCTCTCGGGGGACTTGCCGACGATCTGGGCGAAACGATCGGTGAGATCCTCGAGCTTGATCTTGGTGAGCTCGGCGGACATGGAGGCCAGGACGTGGCGCAGGCCGGGGGTCTCGAGGATGCCGACCATGAGGTGCCCCGTGCGCACCTGCGACTCGCCGAAGAGCAGCGTGCCGTAGACCCAGCCGCGCTCGACGGAGTTCTCGATGTGTGGCGAGAGATCCGAGATGGAGGTCGCCCCGCGCGGCAGTTGATCCAGGGCCGCGGTCATGTCGGCGGCCAGGCGCGATGGATCGATTTGGAACTCGCGGATGATGCGATGCAGGTCCGAGTCCTGGAGCTGCAGGATTTGGTTGAACCAATGCACCAACTCGACGTAGGGGTTGCCACGCAGCTTGCAGAAAGCGGTCGCGCTTTCGATGGCCTTGTAAGCCAGACTGTTCAACTTTCCAAAGAGGGATACGCGTGAGATGTCGGACATGATGGCAACTCCTGGGGTGGCGTCAGGGATCCGCGGAATGGGAGAGAAGCCTCTAGGCGGGAGAGGGTGCGCCCTCCGTCATGGTTTCGAGGTGGGGGGTGATGATGAGGTCTTCGCGGCCCTCGCCCTCGGGGCAGTGACCGAGCCAGGATGTCCATCCCAGCCGGGTGATGCGGTCCAGACGGAAGGGCTGGCTGACCCGCTTGTCGAGGAAGAGGCGCACGTCCCAGTTGAGGGAATCACCGACGTAGTTGCGCACCAACGCCGACAGGCGCTTGAGGCGTGGGCTACCGGGCAACATGCTTTGGAACTCGTCCTCCCGCAGCGGCCCGAAGACGACGCGGAACTTGGTTTGCCGCTGCCAGGCGCGCGCGCCCAGAATCGTGCTGCCGCCGAGCGCGCCGGCGAAGGCGGTGCGGGTGATGCGCCAGCGCTCGGCATCCTGGAGCGGCGTCCACTCGCCGATGAATTCCTCCAACGCGGTCGGCAAACGGAAGTAGTCGGCGATCACGGCCCGCAGCCCCTCGGCGTTGCGTGCCTGCTGCGAAAAGCGCCCGGCAAAATAGAGCTTGGCGCTGTCGGGAAAGAGATCGCGGTCGCGCACGGCGGGCGAGCCGAGTCCGAAGAGCGCGCCGAGGTAGGTTTCGAAGCGGTCGGTGGCCGGACGGTCGCGGTTGACGGTGGGCTGGGCGTTGGCCCAGGCGCGATAGAAGAGGGCCAGGATGCGGTTGTGGAAGAGATCGAGAAAGCGGATGAGGGTCGGGTCGCCCGCGTTGCGCAGGCGATCGCGCGCGTATTCGGTGAGATGGATGGGCAAGGGGCCATTGGGGCCGAGCACCCCGAGGAAGTGGACGCCCAGGCGAGGCGGCCGGCCCTCGCGGGCCGGTACCAGGTAGGCGAGGGTCGATGGCGCGAAGGCCAGCGAGGCTTCCTGCCCCATGCGAATGGGCTCGTCGGCCGGGCGGGTGGCCTGGCCGAGGCGCAACCGATCCGGGCAGGCGCACTCGATGGCGCGGAGCAGGGCGAAGAAGTCATAGTGCGGCGGATCCTTCTCGACCGCGGCGAGGAGCTCGCCCAGGCGATCCCGGGTGGTCGCGGGTCCGCGTGGACCTACATCACCGGACGCCGACCGAGCCTCGCTGGCCATCGCACGATCTCCTTGCGCTGGATACTCTTCAAAAGGGTCTCACTGAAGGAGTTGATCGAAACGTATTTCGCGAAGAAACGTTCGAGCACCGAGCCGAGCAGGAACACGCCGGACCCCTCGAAGGCGCTCTCGTCGAGGGTCAGGGCGACCTCGATACCGCGCCCGAAGGCCACCGGTCCCGCGATGGGCAGCCGGCGGGTGATGGAACGCGAGTCGACCTGGCGGACGCCCTCGATCTGCTTGCGCACGATGGGATCGGCGGTGTCGCCGTAGAGCCACAGCAGCTCGCGCAGCGCCGAGGCGCCGCCGCCATTGGCGTCGTCGGTGAGGGAGAGATAGTTGAGCGAGAGATGGCTGATGAGCCGCCAGGTCGGATCGCCGTGCGCAAAGGACGGACGCGGTGGTGTCGGCCCGGCGACACAGAGGACGGCCTCGACCGGCGCGCCGCTTTCGAGCGAGAAATCGCTGCCGCGCTGCCCGATGGGAATGTGCAAGGCGAGATCACGGTTCGTGCACAAAGCGTTCATCGCGATCTGCTTGAGCTGGGGACGCACCGGCGCCTCGGTCGAGTCGACCAGGGCCAAGAAGACCTCACTGCCCACGTAGCTGGAACGCGCGCCCTGGCTACGCTGCTTGGTCGAGAGCATGCGCGGCTCGCGGCGGACCGTGTAGTAAGAGGACATCTCCTCGGTCGAGGCGCGGTCATGCAGGGCATAGAAGGGGAAGAAGTCCTGCTTCTCGTCGCCGCTGGCGCCGTACCCGATGACCTCGGTGAGCTGGTAGATCTCGAAATCCATCGGCCGCGTCCGATCGGGGACCACGTGGTACTCGCTCTCGCTCTCGGTCAGGTGGATGCGGTCGGTGCGCTTGGGAAAGAGGTTCACCGCGGGGGTGCAGAAGAGGTCGAACTGTCCGGGGCCGACGGCCTTCTCCAGGCGCCCGTCCTGCGCGTCGAGCACGATGACGATCTCCAGATCCGGGGTACCGCAGCGGCGAACCGCGGTCGCAAGGCCGGTGAGGAGCGCGAAGAGGAAGCGGCTGGGCAGCGCGAAGTATTCCGTGAGCAGGCGGTAGCCCTGGAACGAACGCGGGCCGAAGGGCAGCAGGGCTTCCTCGTCCTCGAAGCCGAGCGGCCGGATAGGATCGTCGAGTACCAGCTCGCCGGCGCCTCCCCCTTGGCCGGCGGGCCGCACGACCAGCGCCACGGTGTGCCCGAGCAGCAGCTCGTAGAGTCGCATCGCGATCTCGTCCCCGCCGCGCAGGTAGATGGGCAAGGCATCGAGCGCGAGTTGGTTGAAGTTCAGGCCGGCCGAAGCGTGCAGGCGCAACCGGATGGCGGACTTGGCCTTCACGGGAATGCGCAGGTTGCCCAGGTCGCCGAGGAACGACGTGTATTCCGCGCCGGTGATCTCGAGCGGCCACAAGGTCGTGTCGTGGGCCGTGCGGTATTCGCACGCGGTCTGTTCGCCGCGGCCGACGAAGCTTTTGAGCACGGAACCGCGTGGCACCTTGAAGCCATCGGCGAGCGCGCCCTCGCTGAGGCTGGGCTTGAGCTGGACCACGGCCATCGAGGGCGTCGGTGCCAGGTAGTGCGGGTACACCATGTCGAGCAGGTGTTGGGTGAAGCGCGGAAACTCGGCGTCGATCTTGAGCTGGACGCGGGCGGTGAGAAAGGCGAACGATTCCAGCAGCCGCTCGACGTAGGGATCCGTGCACTCCAGGGACTCGATGCCCAGGCGGCCGGCGATCTTGGGAAACTCCTTGGCGAATTCCTGCCCGGTCTCGCGGATGTACTGCAGCTCGCGGTTGTAATAGGAGAGCAGGCGCGGATCCATCAGCCAGCTCCCTTGCTGCCGAGATCGAGGACATCGATGGTGCCGGTTTCGAGGTCGACGGCGGTGCGCAGGAAGAGCCGCAGCGGCAGCGGCTGGGCCCAGAGCTCGGCCTCGATGTCGAACGACATCGCGTTGTGGTTCATCTGCTTCTCGTCGACGAAGAGCTTCACGCGCAGGGTCTTGGCCACCAGCCGCGGCTCGAAGTCCAGAATGGCCTTGCGGATGGCTTGCTCCAGCACCGTGGTATCGACACCGGAGGTGGTCCGGCCCGCGAGATCGGGCATGCCGTAGTTGAGTACCGAGCGCGCCACCTGGGGATGTT
>JADGRD010000158.1 GCA_017881285.1 Pseudomonadota bacterium
CGGGGTCGTGTGGTCCGTGCGTTCCAAACCATGAAGGTGGCGCCCGCTGTCAGTTGCCCGAGCGTGGAAACTTGCCAGGACTGGTCCAGGCGCGCAGGCGGTAGCCCAAGATCATGCGGATCATGCGCAGGCCCAGCCGGAAGGCGACCCACTTGTTGCCGGTGACCGACGAGTGCCCGATGCGCTTGGTGTAATTCACCGGGATCTGGATCATCTTCATCTTCATGAGGATGGAGAGGACCATCATCTGCGGACCGAAGAAGCTGCCGTCGATGGTGAAATGGGGCTGCAGGTCGAGGAGGGCCTCGCGGCGCACGCAGCGCAGGGTGCAGCCCACGTCGGTCAGCGAGGTCGAGTTGAAGAGAAACTCCATCAGCTTGGCCACCCAGTAGTTGCCCCACTTGAGGAAGAGGCCCATGTTGGCGCCCTTCCAGATCAACTCTTTCACCGTGCGCGTACCGTAGACCACCTCGAAATCGTCGGAGTAGGCCAGCATCTTCACGGCGTCGTGTCCCCGGAAGGTGCCGTCGGGCTCGGCCACGAGGATGAGGTCGCCCTTGGCCTCGCGAAACCCGCGCCGAATGGCCGCGCCGTAACCTTGCACCGGCTCGCTCACCTCGCGGGCGCGCGTGGCCGTGACTTCCTCGCTGGTGCCGGGCGCGGCGTTGTTATTGATGACGATGATCTCGTCAATCAGGCCGGTGGCGTCGAATTCCTCGATGGCGCCACGGATGGCATCCCGCTCGTTGTAGGTCGGCAGGATGAGGGATACTTGTTGACCTTTCCAGATGGCCTAGACCCTTTCTGCCACCGCGTACATCTGCGCGGCCAGCGGTCGGAGGGGGGAACGCAGATACCAGCGTACCAGAAGCGGTATCTTCGGCAGACGGCTATTCATGGAGAATGGCAGCAGGCCGGGCAGCATGCGCAGCACGCGAAAGCCGTTCCTCTCGAGCAGGCCAGGTAGGTTTCCGTGGTGGAAGGCCGTCTTGTGCGTGGGATCGTCCCAGTAGTGGTCCGGCCTGCGCCGGTAGTTGGGCTGGATGAGGATCAAGCGCCCGGCCGGCCGCAGCACGCGGCGGACATCGCGAAGCAACCCGCTCGCCTCCTCCACCGTGAAGTGCTCGAGGAAGTTGCTGGCGAAGACCAGATCCATGGCGCCGTCGGCGATGCCCGGCAACCCGCGGCAGTCACCCACGCGCAGCTCAACCCCCGGCGCGGCGAAGCGGGCCATCTCGGGATTCAAGTCGAAGGCGATGCGCGTCTTCGCCGCGACGTGGTTGATGAAATCGCAGTAACCCGCTCCGAGCTCGAGCACGGCCTCGGCGCCCGGCGCGTCTTCGAGCACGTAGCGCACGATCTCGCGCCAGATACCGGCGCGCCCGTCGAGCCACGGGTAGGCGCCGACGTAGGG
Organism: Pseudomonadota bacterium; assembly: GCA_017881285.1. Classification (GTDB taxonomy): domain Bacteria; phylum Myxococcota_A; class Polyangia; order Fen-1088; family Fen-1088; genus Fen-1118. The sequence goes on from JADGRD010000158.1 coordinate 1,415, forward strand.
ATTGGGTTCGCTCATCGCAGGCTCTCCTCGGCGACCCGGGCCACCTCGGCCTGGAGTCCGGGAAACGCGTCCGTGTACTGGTGGAGCAGGTTCGGAAGACCGCGCCGTCGCAGCGGATCGCTCTTGGCCTCGCGCAGGTAGAGGCCGAAGTAGTGCAGGGATTCCCGGGCCAGCCCCTCGCTCGGCGGATCGCGCCGGGCCATGTCGAGCAGGACCTGGGCGAGCATGAGGGCGGTGTGCTGGCTGGGCATCATCTGATAGGCCGAACGATGATACCGGAGCTGCTCTACCGGCGCCCGCCCGGCGAGAGCCGCGGCCAGTCCCAGCGCCGTGTAGAGGCCCGCCGCGTGCGCCCGCTCCCGGCTGAAGTAGCCAGCCGCCGGTTGCCAGGGCAGCGACGCGTAGGTGCGCAGGCCCTGCCCGGCCACGCGCGCGACGCGCTCGACCGCCTGCGCCCGTTCGGGCGAGCCGGGGGGCACGGCGGCCGCCTCGCCGAGCGCGGTCTTGGCGCCTGACTCGAAGGCAAGCAGCGAAGGCTGCGCGCGGCCAAGCTCGTAGTCCCAGAAGGCGCGCGCGTCGTGGAACGCCGGCTGGTGTGCGCGTCCGGCGGCAAGGTTGTAGCCGCCCAGAAGCACCAGCAGCGCCAGGAGCGCCCCCGCGCATCGCCGGAGCGCGGGCCGCGGGCTGCGCCAGGCAGCGAGCCCCGCCCCGACGAGAATTGCCAGCACGCACAGCGAGGACAGATAGCCGTAGCGATCCGCGACCCAGATACCGATGTACTCGATGTTGAAGTACGGCAGCATGAAGACGAAGAAGCCGAGCGCGAAGAAGGCAAGATCCTTGCGCCGGCGCAGGGCGATCCACAGCAGGCCGACCGAGCCCAGCACCGTTGCCAGGATGATGGCGATCTCCGCCGCCGTGAGCGGCAGCGCGACGTTTGGGCGCAGGTAGGAAATCGAGAGCTGCCCGGCCGAGAAAAGGTGGCCCACCGTACGACCCAAGCTGAGCGGAACCAGGAGCGCCATGGTCTTGATGTGCGCCAGCGAAAGCGGCGACGGCCCGCGCTCCCCGATGACCTGGAAGGCGCTCAGGATGCGCTGGTACCAGAGGTAGAGCCCAGCGGTCACCAGGAGGTGTGGCACAAGCCCGGCCAGCTCGCGCCAGCGGGAACGCAGTCCAAGTGGTTCGCCTGGCCCACGTGTGCCGTCGAGAAAGGGGGCGTACAGGCGGTGCGTCGCCAGGAGCACGACGAGCACGATGGCGCTGAACTTGGACAGGATGGCGAGCGGGCAGAGCAGGAAGACCAGGACGGCGAGCGCCCGGCGCTTGCCCGGCGACTTCTGCCGCAAGGCCAGCGACTGCGCGAGCAAGGCGAGCAAGGTGAAGAAGGCGCCGAGCAGGTCCTTGCGACCCATCACCCAGCACACGGGCTCGACATGGATGGCCAGCAGGGAAAAGAGGGCGGCGACCAGGCCGGCAAACCGGAGCGAGCGCGTCGCATGCAGCAGGAAGGCGAAGAGCAGGACGACGTTGACCGCATTCCACAGGACGTTGCCGAGGTGATAACCCGCGGGCCGGTCGAATCCGAAGAGGCGCGCGTCGGCAAGCCAGGTCAGATCGCGCACGATGAGCGGCTCTTCGCGCGGAAAATAGCCGACGAGGATCTCGCGCAGGGAGGCGGCGAGGGAATCCTGATGGTAGAGGTTCGGGTGCCCGAGCAACACGGCGCTCTCGTCGTAACCGATGAAGCCGAAGCCCAGCGACGGCGCATAGAGCAGCAGGCTGCCCCCGAAGAGGACGAGGGCGATGACCAGCACCACGAACCGGCGGGAAAGGCCGCCGGGCAGCGCGGGTGGGTTGGGGCGCAGGTCGCCTGGGGGGCCGGTGCGATCGATGGCTCGATAATAGACCGTGCCTCGCCGGGCCGCGAATGACACTGCTATGGCCACGCGGGCCGGGCGGCGTTCCGCCCCACGGGCTGCCCGTCGCCCGTCAGGCGCGAGGATGGCGGCTTGCTGCTCTTGGGCGGCATCGTCCGCAGAGTACGTGATACGGAGCGTGTATTGTAGGGGTTCGATGTCTCTCGTCACCACGGATCGCAAGCGCGACTTCTGCCCGAAGTGCCGGACCCTGGCCCGGCAGAACCGGTTCATCATCACGGAAAAGCCCGCGGCTGCGCGGCTGGGAGGACGCTGAACATGAGGACTGCCTTACCCCGCTGCTTGCTACTCGTTGGCCTCGCGCTGTCGATGTCCCGAACGGCGCGCGCCGAGGATCCGCCCGTGCGTATCGTCTTCGCCGGCGACATCATGCTCGACGGCGGCCCCGGCCACCTCGTGACCAACGGTGGCGATCCCTTCGCGGGCGTGGCGACCGCCCTGGGCGATGCCGATGTGACCGTCGGCAATTTGGAATGCGCCATCGTAAAGAAGGGGCATGCGGTCGACAAGCCGTACACCTTCCGCGGTCCCGAGCGGGCGCTGCCCCTGCTCAAGAAGCACTTCTCCGCCGTCTCGCTGGCCAACAATCACTCCGGTGACTGGGGCAAGGCAGGCTTTCTCACCGAGCTCGAGCTACTGCGCGAGACGAAGCTGCCCTACTTCGGCGGCGGCGCCAACGCGCGCGAGGCCCGCCAGCCTCTCGTCTTGACGGCCAGGGGCCGGCGTGTGGCGCTCCTCGGCTACAACGACTTCCCTCCCCGCTCGTTCGCGGCCGGGCCAGCCAGCCCCGGCACGGCCTGGTTGGTGGAGAAAGACGTGATTGCCGACATCAAGGCGGCGCGCACCGACGCCGACCTCGTGCTGCTTTTCCTGCACTGGGGCGAGGAGATCGAGCCCGAGGCAACACCCGGCCAGCAAGCGCTGGCGCGCAGATTCGTCGACGCCGGCGCCGACGCGGTCATCGGAGGACACGCGCACGTCACGCAGAGCGTGGAGTGGCACAAGGACCGGCCCATCGTCTACAGCCTGGGCAACCTCGTCTTCGACTACTACCCGTACGATCCGCCGGTGTGGAGGGGGTGGATCGCGAAGCTGACCTTCGGTCAAACACAACGCCCCACCCTCGACATCATCCCCGTCGAGCTGGACGCGGCCGGCATCCCGCGCCTCGTGCCTCCCGAGCCCACCGCCGGCAATCGGTGAGTGACCGCCGCCACGTCCGCCTCTAGTCCTTCACGGCCGCGAGGGCGGCCAAGAGCAATTCGTCGATTCGCTCGTCGCGGGGTGCGAGCTGTTTGGCCCGGAAGGCCGCCACTTGCGCCTCGAGCGGATGGCCCAGGGCCAGCAATGCGCGCCCCATGCCCCTCAGGTAGTCCGCGTCGCGCGGCCGGCGCGCCGCCCCTTGTTCGAAGAGTGATAGCGCTCGCCCGGGGTTGCCGTCCAGCTCGATGAGAGCCAGGGTGTAGAGCCCTTCGGCGTGATCCGGTGTCCGCGCCAGCAAGTTTTCGAGGTGCCGCCGGGCCGCCGCCAGGTCGCCCCGCACCCTCGCCACATTGGCCAGACCCAGTAGCGCAAAGGGATGGCGTGGCTGGCAGGCCAGCGCCCGTTCGAAATGCGCCTCGGCCTCGCCCAGCTTCTCCTCCCCCCAGAGCTTCCGCGCCACCAGGTCCACCGTGATCTGGCCCAGCCAGAAGTGCCCCTCCGGGTCCTCCGGATGCGCCTCGGCGTGGCCCGTGGCAATGGCCGCGGCGACGGAGAATTTCTCCCGCCCCGATAGCCACGGCAGGAAGTCGAGCCATTCGCTCTCGCCAGGCAACCCCTCGGCCGCCTCGAGCAGGATCGCGTCCGCCTCCTCGCCGGCGTCGCGATCGCGCGCCGCCGAGGCCCCGCGCAGCAGCGCATCCCGCACGAAGAGTCGTTCCTCATCTTCGGACATCGCTGGCATCGGTCCAAAGCCCAGCGACGGTGACCACCGGAGAATCTGCGCGCCGGCGGCGGGACTCCAGCGCACGACCAGATCCACCTGCATCGCCGAGTGGTGCGCGAAGTAGTCGATGTGACCAAGTTCGGCATTCTCCCCACATCCTTCGCAGCATGGGATCTCGGCATCCTCGACCGCGCCGGCTCCCGCCTCGACCACCCATTCCTCCAGGTCCGCGGGCAGGCGGTAGTTCACGACCGGCAAGATCATGGCCGGCGGTCCTCCGACCGCGAGCTTGCACGCCTCACACGCCCAGGCGCTTACCACCATGTCGTATGCGCGCGCGCCAACCTGTTCGAGTTGGTCAGCTCGATACTCCAGCGGCGAGGTGTTATCGGGGACAGTGAAGTATTCCGTCGCCATGCGCGCATGCTACCTGGGCCATCGCGCCCATGGAAAATTCCTCGAGGAAATCACCCCGGGATCTGCCAACGCTCGCGCGGTTCCGCGATGCGCGACCGCAGCTCGTCGCGTACCTGCCGGAACGCCGCCAACCGCTCCGCCTCGCCGCCTGCCACCGCCGCGGGATCGGGCAGGCCCCAGTGCAAGCGCGTCGCTTGGCCAAGAAAGACGGGACATTCCTCTTCCCCGCACAGGGTAATGACCGTGTCGACCTCGGCCGCGGGGATTTCGGCCACGGCCTTGGCGCGATGGTGCGAGATGTCGATGCCGATCTCCCGCAGGACCGCGATGGCCTCGGGACGCACGCTCGTCGGGCGCGAACCCGCCGACCATACCTTCACCTCGGGCGGCAGCAGCACCCGAGCGATGCCCTCGGCCATCTGGCTGCGCGCCGAGTTGGCCACGCACAGGAAGAGGATACCCTTCATCGCGCGGCCTCCGCGCTGCCGTAGTACCTCCGGCCCAGCCAGAGCGCGACGTGGACCAGACCGATCATCACGGGCACTTCGACCAGCGGCCCGATCACCGCGGCGAATGCCGCGCCATGGTTGATGGTGAAGGTCGCGACGGCCACCGCGATAGCGAGCTCGAAATTGTTGGAGGCCGCGGTGAAGGACAACGTCGTGGCCTGGCCGTAGGTCGCGCCGACCTTTTTCGACATGAAGAAGGAGAGAAAGAACATCACCACGAAGTAGATGAGCAGGGGGATCGCGATGCGCACGACGTCGAGCGGCAGCTCCACGATCTTTTCGCCCTTGAGCGAGAACATCACCACGATGGTGAAGAGCAGCGCGATGAGCGTGACGGGGCTGATCTTCGGGATGAACCTGGTCTGGTACCAGTCCTTGTTCTTGAGCTTGATGAGCGAGAACCGCGTGATCAGCCCGGCCAGGAACGGGATGCCGAGGTAGATGAAGACGCTCTTGGCGATCTCGCCGATGGTGATGTGGACGGCCACACCTTGGAGTCCAAACCAGGTCGGCACGACCGTGATGAACAGGTAGGCGTAGACCGAGAAGAAGAGGACTTGGAAGATCGAGTTGAAGGCGACCAGGCCCGCGCAGTACTCGCTGTCGCCCTTGGCCAGGTCGTTCCAGACGATGACCATGGCAATGCAGCGAGCGAGGCCGATCAGGATGAGGCCGACCATGTACTCGGGCTTGTCGCGCAGGAAAAGGACGGCGAGACCGAACATGAGCAGCGGGCCGATGATCCAGTTCTGGACGAGCGACAGCCCCAGGACCTTGGTGTTGCGAAAGACCGGGCCCATCTCCTCGTAGCGGACCTTCGCCAGCGGCGGGTACATCATGAGGATGAGCCCGATGGCGATGGGGATGCTGGTGGTCCCGACGTTGAACCGGTTGATGAAGGGAACCACGCCGGGGACGAGGTACCCGGCACCGACACCCACCGCCATCGCGATAAAGATCCAGAGAGTCAAGTAGCGGTTGAGGAAGGACAGCCTGCCGGCGATTCCCGTGTTCCTGGTCATCGGCGACCTCGCCTGGGTGGCTTGCACGGCAGCCCGCCTCTGGCCCTGCACTTCCGCCAGGCCTTGAGCGCCTCGACCAGCTCGCCGGCAACCTGGCCCGGGAGAATCCGCCGCAGGCTGTCCAGGACGGCGCCCTGGGTAGCGGACGGGCGCTCCGCGATCCGAAAGTGGACCCAGACCGCTTCGCGCCGATCCTGCAAGAGCCCGGCGTTGACCAGGTAGCGCAGGTGGCGCGACGCCTTGGACTGCGTGATGCCGAGAACCTCGACGAAGTCGCACACGCACAGTTCGCCCTCGCGGAGCA
>JADGRD010000159.1 GCA_017881285.1 Pseudomonadota bacterium
CTGCACAACGACGATCTGAAGGCGATGTCGCGGTCGAGGAACATCCCTGGCGCGCTGTCGACCGCGGCAAAAAAGTTGCTGCAGACGCGAGATACGTCCCGTGGTGGCTGAGGGCGAGCGATCTTTGGCCGAACCGGCCTGGCCCTCGCGCCTCGGCCTTTTCCTGGTCGCGCCCACGCGTGGCCTCGGTAGCATCGCCCTGCGCCGAACCGGCGGCGTGCGCGACGCGCTCTATCTCGTCGGCATCGCGCTGCTCGCCTTTCGCCTGCCCGATCTCATGCGGGCGCTCCTGTCTTTCTCGCGCGTTTCCGTGACGGCCGGGCTCTCCCGCCTCTTCGGGGTGGTCGGGTCCGAGTTGGGCACGGCCGCCTTCGTGGCCCTCGCCGCCGCCCTCGTCATCACGCTGCTGGCCGGTCGTGGCCGCCGGGATCCCGCGCTCGGGCTTGAGCTCGGCGCGGCCTGTTATGTGCCGTACTTCATCGCCTGGAGCCCGGTGCGGCTTCTCGACAGCGAGAGTCTCCTCGGCTACCCGCCGCAGCTTCTTTCGCGGGTCGTGGGCGTGGTCGCCTGGCTCTGGGTGGCGCTCTTCGTCGGCCTGTCGCTGCGGCTGCTGCGCGGTTCCGGCGCCCCGGTTGCGCACTCGGTGCCCGGCCGGCGCGGGCTGGCCGGAATTCCCGTGCTCGCGGTGCCCGCGCTCGCCCTTACTCTCGGCATCGTGTGGAGCGCCCGCCACTACGAGCTGTTGCGGCCGCTCGGGCGGTCGGATGCGGCCCCCGATTTCTCGTTGCCGCGCATCGACGGCCAGCCCGGCAGCGTGCGGCTCGGCGACCTACGCGGCCGGGTGGTGGTGCTCGATTTCTGGGCGACCTGGTGTCCCCCGTGCCTGGCCATGTTGCCGATGCTGCACGATCTCTACCGGGAGTGGCATCCCCGCGGCGTGGAGTTCGTGGGTGTCGATGCGGACGGTCCGGTGGTTCCCCGTGCCGAGGTGATGGGGTTTCTCGCGCGCCGGCCCTTTCCGTATCCGGTCGTCATCGACGACAAGGAGGTTGGCGGGCGCTACGGCGTGTACTCGATTCCCCATCTCGTCATCGTCGGGCGCGACGGCAAGATCGCGCGGGTTTTCGTCGGCGGGGTCAGCCGCGAGCAGCTGGCCGCGGCGCTGGCCGTCGCGAGCCAGTAGTGCCCCGGAACTTGTAGGCCCGCGGGCAAGGCATAGACTTTACCCATGCGCATGTGGCGCTACCTCGCTGCCGAGTGTCTGGTCCTGACGCTGTTCGTCGCCGGCGTCGGGTTCGCCGCGCGTAGCCTGGTCCGCCTCGCGTTCGCCGAACGGGCGCGGCCAGCGCCGAGCGCGCTGGCGGGCGCCTTCGCCACGCCCGCCGAGCGGGATCCTGGGCAAGTACCGAATCCGGCCACGGCGCAAGACTCGGCCGGGACGTTTCTCGGCATGGAGGACGATTTCCTCATCAGCCGCCTGCGCAGCCAGCCCATCGCGCGCATGAAATTGAACCATGGTGGCTCGTCCCTGTCGTTCCGGGTGGAGCTCGCGGACGGCTCACGCGCGGCCTTCAAACCGGCGCAGACCAACCTGCAAACCATGCCTCGCAAGGAGGTGGCGGCCTACCGGCTCAACCGCCTGCTGGGGCTCAGCGCGGTCGCGCCCGCCACGCCGCGGATGCTGAGCCGCGAGGACATCTTCTCGCATCTGCACAGCGACACCGCGCCTTTACTGCCGCGGATTCGCGCCGAAACCATCTTCGATCCGCGCGGCAACAGCGCCGGCGTGATGATGTACTGGATCCCTGTGATCAGGGAGTCGGGCCTCGATACGCCGGAAGGCGTCGCGCAGAGCACGCAGTGGCTGACCCCCGGCCAGGCCATTCCGGCCAACAAGCACGCGCTGGCGGCCCAGGTTTCCGACATGGTGGTCTTCGACTTTCTCGCTGCGAATCCCGATCGCTACAGCGGCGGCAACATGATGACCAACGAGGACGGCTCGCGCCTCTACTACATGGACAACACCCTCTCGTTCTTTATCGAGCCCGAGGGCAACGAGAAGACGCGGACGGCGCTGCATCGCGTGCAGCGCTTCTCGCGGCGGCTCTACGAGGCCCTCGGCCGCGTGTCGGAAACGGGCCTGGCGCAGGTGCTGGCGCAAGCGTCGGAGGGCGAATATGAGATCCTGACCAAGCCGGAGATCCGCGCGGTGGTCAGCCGGCGCGACTACGTGCGCAGGTACATCGACGGCCTGGTGTCGACCCACGGCGCGCCGGAAACGCTGTATTTTCCCTAGCCAAGCCTCTCCCCTTTGGGGAGAGGCCGCCGAGCGGAGCTCGGCGGGTGAGGGGCGTGGCGGCCGGTTGAGGGCCCCTCACCCGCGGCTGCGCGCCGACCTCTCCCCGCTGACGCGGGGCGAGGTGAGATCAGGTCGCCAGCTCGATCATCCGCTCCATGGCCCGCGCGGCGCCCGCGCGCACCTCTTCGGGGACGGTCACGCGGCACTCCGGCGGCTCGTCGCGCAGGGTGAGGTAGACGTTCTCGAGGTCGATGGCCTTCATGTGCTCGCACAGGCGGCACGGCTTGTAGAACTGCTTTTCCGGGTGCTCCAGCTCGAGCCGCACCACGAGCCCGCACTCGGTCAGGATGGCCAGCCGGGTCTTCTCGGGATGGGTCTCGACGTACTTCGCCATCTGCGAGGTGGACATCACCTCGTCGGCGGCTTGCTGCAACTCGGGCCTGACCTCGCCGTGGACGATGACGACGGCGGTCGGATCGTCGCGCCGGATCGTCGCGATATCGGCGACGGTCATGTTGTGATGGACGTGGCACGCGCCTTCCCAGGCGAAGACGTTGCCAACCAAACCTTGGCGCTCGCCCTCGCGCAGCAGCGGCTCGATGCGTTCGCGATATTCCTTCGGGTGAAAGGCGTGTGGATCGGGGGGGGGCAGGTACGTGCGCTTGGTCTTGAAGGCGACCTGATAGGCGAGGTTCTGGTCGGGCACGAATAGGATGTCGGGCGCGGCGAGGCGCTCGGCGATTCTGACCGCATTCGAGCTCGTGCAACAGGCGTCCGACAGCGCCTTCACGTCGGCATAGGTGTTGACGTAGGTCATGGTGACGAACTTGCGCCCCAGACCGCGCAGGAACTCCTGCCGCTCCTCGAGCTCGTCCGCGTCGACCTCGGCCAGCGAGCAGAGGGCACGCTGGCTGGGCAGGTAGACCGGCAGGTGCGGGGCGAGGGTGTAGCAACCCTCGGCCATGAAGCGCACACCGCAGAACACGACCAGGCGGGCGTCGACGTTGCGGGCGCGCACCGCGAGCTCGAACGAATCCCCGACGGTGTCCGCGATGGCTTGCACCTCGGGCACTTGGTAGTTGTGCGCGGGAATGAAGGCATGCTTGTCGCGCTTGAGGCGCCGGATCTCGTCCCACAGGAACTGCGTCCGGGCCGCCCGGCTTTCCTCGAGGTGTCCGCCGCGCACCAGGCGTTCGATGGAAACGTCAAACATCGATCGAGATCTACCAGCGCGGGCGCACCGGCGCCATCGAACGCTTCCCCAATCCGGCCGCCGCCGCGGCCGCGCGACGGAGCTGCCGGGCCGTGGGGCCCGGGCCCAGCTTGTCGAGAAAGTCCTCACCGTGTCCCGGTCCGAGCGCATCGCGCAGGTAGGGCTCGTACTTGAAGGTATCCGAATGCTTCTCATTGTGGCAGCGGACGCAGACCGCTTCGGGGGTCTTGGTGCTACCGGCGTAGGGCGTTTCCTTCCCGCGCTTTTCGACGTGAATCGAATTGGGCAGGTGGCAGGCCTCGCACTGGACGTTCTGCAGGCCCCGCGTGTGGCCCAGGCTGGAGCCGCCCACCTCGCCGTAGCCGGTGACGTGGCAGCTCACGCAGTCGTCGTGCGCCTGCTTGCCCACCTCGACCAGCGTCTTCCAGGCGTGGGCGTGCCGCGTGCGCGCCCACGACCGCGCCGCGGACTTGTGGCACGACACGCATTTCTGATCGCCGACGTAGTAGGCCCGGCCCGGCTCGGGCGGCGGCGGCGGTTCGGCCACGCCCAGGTTGGCCTCGCCGATGGCTCGATCGAGCTTGTGCAGGCTGGCGGTCAGTGCCGGGTCGCGCGGTAGCGTGCGCCGGATCGGGATGAGGGTGTTCGTGAAGTACGAGCCGGTGGCGGGCGGCTGCCACGTCCCGCTGGTCAGACGGGCGCGCTCGGCGGCAAGCTCGTCGCGCTCGCGCAGCTTGCCCGCGATGAACGACGGATCGGAGGCCGCGTCCTGCTGCCAGCGCGCGAGGTCGGCCGCGAGGCGCGCGCGGGCGCGGTCGAGCTCGCCGAGGCGTTCCTGGGTGAAGGCCGCGCCGCCCGCGTCATCGAGCGGATCGCCGGCGCCGCGTGGCGCCTGGCCGCGCAGGACGATGTCCAGCCGGCCGACGTACTCGAGCTCCTCGCCCGCAGCGACGAGAAACGCGTTGCCCACACGCTCCGCCCGGCGCATGCCCTTGCCGACGTTCTTGCCGACCACGACGATGTCGGCGCCCGCGCCGCGCGCGAGGTTGCGCGCCAGCGAGCGTTCCACGGGCGCGAGCAGGATCACGATCTCGGCGCCGGCCGCGCGCAATCGCGTGACCTCCGCCTGGGCGGCCGGGCCCGGTTCGCGCGCCGCGCGCCCGGCGGCGCGCGCGATGTCCGGGGCGACGATGCCGAGCACACCAATCTTGATCCCGCCGACCATGACGATCCGCGACGGCTCGACGAAAGCCGCGCCATCCAGGTTCGCGGCCAGCCGCTTGGGCGCGACCTGGCCCGGGCCGCGGCCAAGATCGCTCTCGCCGAGCGCGCTGCCGCCGAACGGCAACTTGACGATCTCGCGGGCCAGGAAGTCGGCGCGCAGTTTCGCGGCGGGTTGCTGCTTGGTCGCGGGCTTTTCCCGCCCGTAGATCAGGTTGCCTGCATCCACCAGCAGGGCGCCCTTGCCACGCCCAGCCGCCGATCGCACCAGGCCGGTCACGCGTGCGAAGTCACCCAGGGGATCGCTGGTGCAGCCGCATGGCTCGAGAACCCCATGCGCCTCCGACGTGTAGAACACGATCGCCCGTCGCTCCGCGGGAGTCGCAATCGCCGAAGAGCCCGCCGTCAAGAACGTGGCGGTCAGGAACGCGAGGACGCGCGGTGGAGACATCAGGGCATGAAAATCCCACATCTTTTTCGTCCTGTCGAAGGGGCAAGTCGTCGATGGCGCAGCATGACGGCGCCGAGTATCAACTCGATCCGGCCGCGCGATTGAGAAAGAAGCACCTTCGCCTTGACAATTAGCTGCGTTATACTCACTCTCACCCGCTGGCTCACGACGAGCCCACAAGGAATCTAGATCATGGCCGTCACCCTCAGACTCACCCGCTGCGGAGGAAAGAAATCCCCCCACTATCGTGTTGTTGCCGCCGACGAACGCAGTCCGCGCGACGGCCGGTTGATCGAGCAGGTTGGAACCTACGACCCCAGGCAGAACCCGCCTGCAGTCAAGTTCGATCTACCCCGGCTCGATCACTGGCTCGCCTGCGGAGCGGTTCCCAGCGAAACGGTCGGCCAGCTCATCAAGAAGGCTCGGCTCGCCGCCGCGGCAGCCCCGGCCAAGGCGTGATTTCGTGACCGAGGGCGATCCGTCCCCCTCCAGCCCACCGTCGGACAAGGCGCCCGCCTTGCGCGAGCTCGTGCTCTATCTGGCACGCGCGCTGGTCGAACATCCGGACGCGGTCGTGGTCGAGGAGATAGACGAGCCAGATGCGACGGTGTACGAGCTCAAGGTCGCCGAATCGGATCTTGGCCGCGTGATCGGGCGCCAGGGGCGCACCGCGAAGGCACTGCGCACCGTGCTCTCGGCGGCCTCGGCCAAGATGAAGCGGCGGGCAATCCTCGAGATCCTCGAGGACTAGCCGCCTGGCGGGGCGGCACTTGGGTCCCGCACTGGTCTGCCATGGGATCGGATTGGCTGCCTTTCGGGATCCTGCGGCGTCCGCACGGCACCAAAGGAGAGGTCTTTCTCCATCCCCATAACGGCCCGGATGGACGCTCGGACGACCGAGGATTGCCGCCGCGGGTGCGGATCGTCGGTGCCGAGAAAGCTCGCGAGTTGCTCGTCGCCGCGTCGCGGCTGGTGCCGGGGGGCTATCTCGTTCGTTTCGAGGGAGTCGCGGATCGCGAATCGGTCGCGGCCCTGGTGGGACAGGAGGTGCACGTTCCACGCCGCTGGCTCGCGCCGCTGGGTTCGGACGAGTTCTTCGTGGAGGATCTCGCCGGGTGCGAGGTCCTCCACCCCGACGGCCGGCGGCTCGGGAGGGTCCGCGGCACCTTCTGGAACGGCGCCCAGGACATCATGGCGGTCGTGGCGGAAGATGGCGCCGAGCGCCTCTTTCCCGTTGTCGCGGAGTATGTTCTTCGCTTCGACAGCGAGCGTCGCCTCCTGATTGTCGAACCGCATGACTAGCGAGCCAACCATGTCTTCGCCGGCCCCGCTCCTTGACGTGGAGCTCGTGACCTTGTTCCCGGAGATGTTCGATTCGTTCCTGCGCGCGAGTCTGCTCGGCAAGGCCATCGACGGCGGCGTCGTGCGCGTGAACCGGACCAATCCGCGCGACTTCGCCCCTGGCCGTCACCGCCAGGTGGATGACTCGCCGTACGGCGGCGGACCAGGCATGATTCTTCGTCCCGGACCGGTCGCGGCCGCCATCGAGGCGGTCGAGGCGGAGCGGGGCCGGGCCCACCGTCTGCTGCTTTCTCCCTCGGGTCGGCTCTTCGACCAGGCGCTCGCCGGGGAGCTGGCGGGCCGCTGCCGGCTGATGTTCATCTGCGGGCGCTACGAAGGTCTTGACGAGCGCATTGCGGAGCTCTTCGCCGACGAGGTCGTAAGCATCGGTGACTATGTCCTGGCCGGAGGGGAGATGGCGGCGGCCGTGCTCATCGAGGCTGTGGCCCGGTTGGTGCCGGGGGTGCTCGGCTGCGAGACCTCCACGGTCGACGAATCGTTCTCCGCGGGGCGCCTCGAGTATCCGCAGTGGACGCGCCCTCCCACGTTTCGTGGGCTGGCCGTGCCCGAGGTCTTGCTTTCCGGGAACCATGCCCAGGTTGCGAAGTGGCGCGGGCTGGAATCCCTGCGCAGAACCCAGGCGCGGCGTCCCGATCTGATCGAGCGCCATCCCCTTACCGAGCACGAAACGATGCTTGTGCAGGGGGGGCCGACCCAGCGCCGGAGGAGGTCCCCGAGCGAAAGGTAGGCGAAGTGGGTGGTCGATATTGACTATGCGCCGCCTTCCGCGTAGTAAATACGCCCTTCACCTGCGAGCGGCACCATGAGCACCCATCCCCTGATCCGAGAAATAGAAAGTTCATTCCGCCGGGAAAACCTCCCGGATTTTCGTCCCGGCGACAGTGTCAGGGTGCACACCCTCATCAAAGAAGGCGACAAGGAGCGCGTCCAGGTGTTCGAGGGCGTGGTCATCGACCGCCGCAGCGGTTCCGCGCTGGCGTC
>JADGRD010000160.1 GCA_017881285.1 Pseudomonadota bacterium
TACGACCACCACTCACCGCTCCCAGTGGGTGCGAGAGTTCGTTGTGGAAAGGCGTCTTCTTTCTGCCCTTCCGCGACGTCGCTGCGCTTGTCGCGGGACTGCGGATCCCCCGTCATCATCCCGCTGGCGTGGAATCAGTGTGCCCCAACATCCCACACGACTAACGCAGGCCAACGCGGGCAATCATTTCTGGCTTTTTCCCACGCGCGCGTTGTCCCTGGGGTACGGCCCGTTGTAGACTGCCGCGCCACTCGGGTGAAAGGGAGCCCGGCCGATGTCAGGAGAGACCATACTCGTCGTCGATGACAGCCCGACCATCTGCAAGCTCGTCGAGCTTTCGCTGACCAAGGCCGGCTTCCGCGTGGAAACCGCACACACCGGGGAAGGCGGCATCGAGGCCGCGCAGGCGCATCCGCCCGATCTCATCTTGCTCGACTTCCTGCTGCCCGATTTGAAAGGCGACGACGTGTGCCGCGCCATATCGGTCAACTTGTGTTTGGCCCAAGTGCCCGTGATCGTGATGAGCGCCAAGGGCGAAGACATCGGTGAATGTTTCGCGGTCATGCCCAACGTCAAGAACATCATCTCCAAGCCCTTCTCCCCCGAAGCACTGCAGGCGGTGGTCAGCCACACCCTGGAGAAGGTCGGCAGAAAGCCGGCCTCGCGCGACGCCAAGGTTGGTTCGGGTGCCGGTTCGGATGTTAGTTCGGATGTTGGTTCGGATAGCCGCATCGACATCGCGACGCTCATTCCAGATGAGGCCAAGGACGAAAGCCCAGGACGCGAGCCGATGGAATTCGCCGCTGCCTTGGCCGGAGATCTTGCCATCGTGTCCATCGCCGACGTGCTCTTGCTGCTACAAGACCGCGGCTACACCGGAAGCGTCAGTCTCTCCCACGGCAGGGCCCGTATGGACATCTATCTTGGCCAGGGTCGCGTGGACTTCGCCGGCGCCCAGGGCGTGGCCGACGAGTTCCTGATCGGCCGCTTCTTGGTCAGCGGTGCGCATGTGTCGCCCGAGACACTGGCCAAGATCATCGAAGAGCGTCGGCAAGACAACAACAAGGAGCTTCTGGGCGCTTACCTGTGCGCGCGCGGGCTGCTGGCTTCCACGGGTTTGCACAAGGCCATGGCCAAGCAAACCGCGGCTCTGGTGTTCGAAAGCTTGCGCTGGGGAAGCGGGCGCTTCAGCTTCCGCCCCTTGACCGAATTGCCAGCGCAGGCGCGCGAGGCCGGGCTGGCCTTGCCCGTCGACGGCCTGATTCTCGAGGGTCTGCGCCGCGTGGAGGAATGGCGGGTCATCGAACAGGAGATCGGTGACTTCGACATGACCTTCGTACGTAACGAAGACAAGCTGGCCAGCTTCGGCCGCGGGCAACTGCTGCGCGAGGAAACCGCCATCGCCGAGCTCGTCAACGGCAGGAACACGGTTCGCGACATCATTCAGATCTCGAAATTGGGATCCTACGATGTTACCCAAGTACTCTTCCGCCTGCTGCGCAGCAAGCTCATCCGGCGCCGGGTCGCGCCCATGGTCGTGTAGAACATGGCAGCAACCGCCCCACTCGACGTCGTGTTTTTCGAGCTGCGCGGGCTGCGCTGCGCGCTTCCGCTCGGGGTCGTGCGCAAGGTTCTCCCCATGCGGAATGTGACCCCGGTCCCCCTCGCCCCAGCGGTGGTGCGCGGAATCGCGCCCGTGCAAGGCTTCATTCTGCCCGTGCTGGATCTCGGCGTGTGCTTTCAGCCCGCGGGCGACGAAACCGCGGAAAGCGCGGCTTATCGCTTTCCCAAGGACAAGTTGCTGCTCATCGAGACCGCGCCGGATGCAGGCCGCGAGGCCGTGCGCGTGGCCCTGGCCGTCGAGCGCGTGGTGTGCATCGGTACCGTGGACGAGCAGCACAGCCGCGTGCCGCCGCCACGACCCTCGTTCCTGTCGGCCACGGTGCTCGATACCAGCGGCCCGGCGCTTCTGCTCGACATGGAACGAACCATTGATTACGTGCGCAACGCCATCAGCGCGGTGATTGGATCATGAACGAAAAAGAAGAGCTCCATGCATTGCTCGCGACCATGCGAGCTGCCCAGCAAGGCGACCTTACCGTACGTGCCAAACCCGGCGCGGGCCCGCTGGGCGAAATTGCGCAGGCGACGAACGATCTCCTGGCCAGCCTGGAAGCGCGGGCCATGCGGATTTCATTCGCGGCCACCTCGATCATGTTGGGGGCCGAAGCCGCCGGGAGCGCGCTGCCCGAGATCGCCGACGTCATGGGTCGGCAGCAGGCCGCGGTGGCGGAAATCACGCGCAAGCTGAAAGCGCTCGAAGCCCGTTCTGAAGAAGTCGGCCAAATCGTCGAAATGCTCGACGATGTCACTTCGGAGACCAACATCCTGTCGCTCAATGCGGCCATAGAAGCCTCGCGCGCAGGCGCCCAAGGCAAGGGCTTTGGCCTAGTGGCCGAGGAGGTGCGCAAGATGGCCGAGCGCGCGGCCACGGCCACCAAGGACATTGGCGCCTATCTCGAAACCATCGCCAGCGCCACGGGCGACGCCACCCGGGCCATCGAGAGCGTTCGCAACATCGCCGATCACCTGGCCGTCCTCACCACGCATGCGAACAGCGATGCAGGGATACGCGCGGACATGCGCAGTGCCTTAGCCGATGCCCTTTCGCAGTTGCGCTTCGCCTCACAGGGCGAGGCAGAAATCACTCGCATTCTGCGCGAGCGGCGAAGTGAGCTTACGCGCGTGCTCGCGCCTTTCGCGCCCCTTCTCGCCAGCTCGAGCTCGCCGCTGGGCGAGGCGTTGGCGAAGATCTTGACTGCCTTGGGCGAGAATCCGGCCGGGACAAAGGCCTAGGGAACATCCGCCATGGCGGCGAAATCCGATAATGGCGACAGCAGCGGCAGCGGCGAGGACGCAAAGCTGCCCGAGTGGAATGTGGGCGATACCGAGATGCTGCGCAGCCTCTTCTTGGAGGAAGCCGAGAAACACCTCGGCCGCATCACCGAGGCACAGAAATCGCTTTCGCACGCTTCGGAGGCCACCCTCGACATTTCACCCGACGTGGTGGACGTGCTGTTCCGCCACCTGCACACGCTCAAGGGCTCGGCTGGCTCGGTGGGCTTCGACGCCGTGGCGCGCGCGGCCCACGAGCTCGAAGAGCTGTGCACCGAGATCCGGCGCGGACAGCTGGCACCGACCTTCGGCATCCTGGAACGCATCGACGAGGGCGTGTCCGAAATTCGCGCCCTGCTGAGCAGCGCACGCCTGGCCGTACCCCCGCCTCGCCCCAGTGGGCCGCCCGAGACGGCGGCCGTGCCGCGCGAGATGCCCGAGCGCCGCCGCACCATGGATCGCCGGGCCGTGGCCGATCGGCGCGTCGGCAGCGAAGCCGTCTTGCGCGTCAATGTCGAACGCCTGGATGCCCTGATCGAGAGCGTCGGCGATCTGGTGATTCTGCGCACGCGGCTGGAACGGCGCGTGCACGAGATGCGCAGCGTGCTCCGCGACTTGGGTTCGACCCGGCAAGGTCTGCGTGCGGCCCAGGGCGCGATGTCCACCGACCTGTCCGCGCCGGCTCGGCTGGAAGATCTCGGCCGCCTGCTCGATCGGTTGGGCGAGACCGACGTGGAATTCACCGACGCGCTGTCGTTTCTCGATCGCACCGCGCGCCGGTTGGCGGAAGACGCCGATTCCATGCGCACGACCTCGGAGTACATCGAGGAGCAGATTCGCCAGGCGCGTCTGGTGCCACTGGAATGGGCGTTTTCCCGTCTCGGCTCCGCCCTGCGCGAGCTCGAGCGCACGTGCCACCGCGTGGCCGACCTGTCGGTGCACGGCGGGGAAGTCGAGCTCGACAAGGCCATCGTGGACCAACTGGTGGATCCCTTGCTGCACCTTCTGCGCAATAGCATGGCCCACGGCATCGAGCCCGCCAAGGTGCGCGCCGAGCGGGGCAAACCCGCGCGTGGCCGCATCACCATCCGGGCGGCGCAGGAGGCGGATTTCGTGCACCTCACCTTCGAAGACGACGGCGGTGGCATCGATCGCGAGGCCATCCGTCACGCCTTGCAGACCTCGGGGCAGCCTGCCGACAGCGGCGAGCTCGACGACGAGGCCCTGGTGAACGCCATCTTCGAGGCCGGGTTTTCGACGCGCGCCCAGTCGGATGCCCTGTCCGGCCGAGGCATGGGCATGAACATCGTCAAGCGCGCGGTGGCACGCCTGGGCGGCGAGATCAAGATCGAGTCGCAGGCCGGCGCCTTCACCCGCTTCAAGTTGACCCTGCCGCTCGCTGGTGCCATCACCCAGGGACTGCTCTTCAAGATCGGCGGCCAGGTCTATGCCGTGCCCGCGGCCCACGTCATCGAGGTGTTGCCCATCGGCCACAACGTCCTCACCAGTACCGCGCACGCCGCCAGCTCCAGCACCAGCGGCGAGCTGCCCGCTCTCGGCGGGGTGAGCGTGCCCATCCTCAAATTGCACGCCTTGCTCGGGCTCGAGCTGCCGCCCGGCCGCCGTGCCGCCGCACTGCACGTGCGCTACGCTGGCCGCAATTTCATCATCACGTGCGACAAGGTGATTGGTCCCCGCACCATCGTCGTGCGGCCGCCCGGGCCACTCATCGGGCTCATCCCTTTCTATGCCGGCGTGACCGCGTCCGGCGCGGGCAAGGCCCAGCTCGTCCTCGATCTGGGCGCACTGGCCGACGTGGCCTACGCCACGTCCACGCCCCTGCCCGCGGCCCCGCGGCGCGGCCAGCCCCGCGTACTGGTGGTCGACGATTCGCGCCTGTCCCGCGAGGCGGGCGCGCGCTTGCTGGCCACCGCCGGGTTCCAATCGGTGCCCGCCGAAGACGGCTGGGAAGCCTGGGAAATCCTGAGCGAGCGACGCTTCGACGCCGTCGTCACTGCCCTCGAGATGCCTCGCCTCGACGGCTTCCAGCTCATCGCCCGCATTCGCCGCGAAGCCACCCTGCGCGGCCTACCCATCATCGTGCTGTCCTCGCGCACCTCGCAAGCCGCCCGCGACCGCGCCCTCGCCGCCGGCGCCAACGTCTTTCTACCCAAGAGCCGCCACCGCCGCAGCCTGGTCGCCGCCGTCACCGCCTGCCTGCAGCAGCGCGAAGACAACGAACCACCCGTGGGTGAGGACGAGCAGCGGTGAAACGTAGGCTGACGAGCACGCAACTTCCGTGAGCCGCTGACCGACATCCTCCTTGGTGGAGGCTGCGGCACGCGCACAACCGGCGTCTGCGGGCCCGGTCTATTCGCGCCGGGAGCCTGCGAAGACTGCCCTTTACAAGGTGATGCAAGAGCACCTGCTGACCTTCGAGCAGCAATGGACCGACCAGGCCAGCGGACGGACGTTACCCAAATTCGTGACAGAAGAGTTGCACAAGTACATGGACTGCGGAATCTTGGGCCGAGGTTTCGCGCACCTCTTCTGCGCGGGTTGCCGGGAGCACCATGTTGTGGCGTTCAGTTGCAAGGCTCGGGCAGTGTGCCCCAGTTGCCTCGGCAGAAGGATGAACGAGGGGGCGTTGAAGCTCACGGATTATGTCCTGCCCGATGTGCCTCTGAGGCAGTTCGTCTTGACCATGCCCTTCCCGCTGCGCTTTCCGCTAGCCTTCGACGGGAAGCTGCTCGGCCAGGTGGTGCGCATCTTCACCGACACGGTGGCGACCTGGTACAAACGACGGCACGTCGACCGCGGCTTGCCCGCCGGCGAGTCCGGTGCCGTGACGGTTATTCAGCGCGCCAACAGCGACCTCCGGCTCAACCCACACCTTCACACGGCTTTTCTCGACGGCGTGTACTCGCCCGACGGCGACGGCAAGGGCCAGATGTTTCACCCAGCACCCGCGCCCATGCAGCAAGAGATCGAGGCTCTCGTGTGCCGTGCGAGCAAGCGCATGAAGATCGACAGCATAGACAAGACCGTCAAGAAAGCCCTCGAAAGCGAGTACTACAAGATCCCGCGCTTTCAGCGGCCGTATTCATGGGACCGCGCCAATGTCGAGGACTTTTGGACCGACGTTGTGATGGACAACGAATCACCCTACTTCATTGGGTCGATCGTGCTCTTCCGGGACGGTGATGGCCTCGGAGTAGTAGACGGCCAGCAGCGGCTTACCACCATCGTCATGCTGTTGTGTGCTCTCAGGAACGTGCTGCACGCGCAGGGGTTCGTCGACCTCGCGAATGGCATCCATCAGTTGGTCGAGCGCCGCGACATGGACAACAAGCTCCGCTTCGTCCTGCACACCGAAAGCTCCTACCCGTACCTCCATGAGTACATCATGAAGTATGGCCCGCCACAGGTCTCGTTAAAGGACACAAGCGAGGAACAGCTCCTGCGAGATGCCTTCGGCTACATAACCGACCAGATCGCGGACCAGGTTGCCAAGTGCAAGGCCGACTCAACACTTAACACGGAGCCCAAACGCCGAGCTGCCGTTCAGCGCCGGCTCGTCGACATCCGCGATCGAGTGGTCAACCTCAAGATCATTTCAGTGGAACTCGACAACGAGGACGACGCGTATGTCATCTTCGAAACGTTGAACACCCGAGGGAAGGACCTTCAAGTGTCCCACCTTGTGAAGAATCACTTTACGAAGCTGCTCAAACAATCGAACAAGGGCGTTGACATTCCGAGCCTCAACTGGAACGAGCTCCTTGCCCTGCTTGAGACCTCCCAGAGCGACATCGACATCGACTCGTTTCTTCACCACTATTGGCTGTCGAAGTACAGCTACGTCACCGAGAAACAGCTCTTCAAACAGTTTCGGAAGATCGTCACGAAGGCGTGTGCGTCCGAGGTCCTAAATGCGCTGAAGGGGGATGCAAAACTCTACCGTGCCATCTATGAGCCGTCCTACCTTTCCTGGAACTTCGAGGAGCGAGAGGTAACCCGATCGCTTCATGCACTCTCGAACGTCTTCAAAGTGAAGCAACCAGTGCCACTCGTGCTGGCACTTCTGCGGGACTACAAGGCGAAGGGCATTTCTCTTGCCGCCCTGAAGGAGACTCTTCGTGCAACAGAGGCATTCCACTTCACTTTCACAGCAATCGCGTGAGCTCCTCCGGCCGGTCCTCGGTGCCGACTACGACTCGGCGATCGTCACCGACGGCACGAGCCCCGATTGCCCGGCGATGACCGGGCCGACGCCGAGCTGCCCGCTGCCGGCAGGCTCCAACTTCGCTACCTGGGCGCTCGCTTCAACCGGTCTATCCGTCACGTTCCAGGAATATCAGGTCGGCGCCTACGCCGACGGCACCCCGTCCGTCGTCATTCCCTGGTCGGCCCTGGCCGGCGTGGTCAAGTCGGATGGGCCCGCGGCGCGCCTCGTTCCGTAGCGGCCTGGACGTGAGCCCGCGTACACCGGAACGCTCCGATGTCGCTCCTCGTTCCTCGCTATTCTTCGCTCCGGGCGACAATAGCCGTCGCCGCGGGGCCAACCGCAGCTTCGGAGGATTCAATGGCGGCTGAGTACAACGCGACGGTGGCGAGCCGGGTCGAGGTTG
>JADGRD010000161.1 GCA_017881285.1 Pseudomonadota bacterium
TCTCCCCAGACGAAGATCGGGTACTTCTCGGCGCCCCCTAGGTCGGTAGGCCGGTAGATGGTGCCACACTTGATCCCTGCGTCGGAATTCATCTCGATGGTCACTTTGTGCGGCCCACTACCTGATACAGTTTTGCCCGCGTCTTTGGACGCTGTGCAGGTCCCAGTACCGGTGCTGGTTCCGGTGCTGCCGCCGGAGCCCCTTCCACCGGTGCCGGGGACTCCAGCCGTCCCGGTGGTGCCGCCAGCGGTCGTGCCACCGCGCCCGACAGTTCCCGTACTCCCCCCCGTCACTGCTCCTCCGGTCGCGCCCCCACCGGTCACGCCACCGGATGTCACCGTGCCTCCGCTGCCGGCCGTCGACGTTCCAGTGGTGCCGCCGACACGGCCGCCCGTGCCGCCGATACGGCCGCCCGTGCCACCGGCAGCACCGCCGGTTGCCGGCGCACTACCGCCGCTGCCCGTCATCCCGCCCGTCCCAGTTTGCGTCGTGGTGCCACCGCTGCCCGTCGTCCCGCCTGAAGCGCTCCCCCCCGTGCCGGTGGTGCCGCCCGTGCCACTAGTGACCTCGCCGCCGGAGCCGCCTCCAGTACTCGTCGTTCCCCCGCTACCAGCGGACCCATTGGTCGAATTGTCGCAGCCGCCGAGGGCGATGCCCATGATTCCGGCGACCAACATCGATGTTGACAGATGCCCGTTTCTCATCGCAGCACTCCTTGGTATAGACAGATAACCTTTTCCTGAATGATGTTCGGCAGTCACTCCAGGGCCGAGCCCCGTCTACTGTATGTTCGCCGACTTGTATACCCAGCCGCTGTCGGTGCAGTACTTGCAGGTTGAGCCATAAAGAGCGCCCTTGCCTGTCGCTGTTGTGTCACCCTTCAGCTGCCAGTTCAGCCAGGCAAGATTGACCGAGTTGAAATCCCCTTTGCCGTTACTCAAATCCCCTCCGTGGCCGGCACTAGTCTTGCTGAGAAATATGATCGGAATACCCAGGGCGCTGATATTGGTGTAATCCCTCGCGCCGTTCGTGTTCGCCTGATCGGAACTACCACCGACAAGGATCTTCACCGGCGTGTGGATGGTCTTGTAGAAGTTCGTATACGGACTGGTCAGCCCGCTGCTGGAAACCCCCCAGGCCGTCATGCGGGGATCGCCAGCGGTCGCCTCGGCCATCAGTCCACCGCACGAAAACCCATCGGCTGCGACCTTCGTCGTATCGAGGCTCTGGTAGTACGCGCTGCAGGATTTGTCGTTCTCGGCGATGGCCCAGGTGATATATCCGAGCAAGGGCTTCGCCATATTCGGAAGGTCTGCTTCCGAGCTGGGCATAGAGATACTGCCGCAATTGCCTGCGCTGCCCACCGGGCCGTCTGCGACGACGAAGTACCCGTGCGAGGCGATCTCGCCCATGGCCGCCTGGTTCGACGTTCCACTCCTAGTGCAGGCACCTTCTCCCCAGACGAAGATCGGGTACTTCTCGGCGCCCCCTAGGTCCGTGGGCCGGTAGATGGTGCCACAGCTGATCGATGGGTCGGAATTCGACTCGACGGTCACCTTGTGCGGCCCACTACCCGATACAGTCACGCCCGCGGCCTTTGATGCGGTGCAGGTGCCGGTGCTGCCGCCCTTGCCGCCGGTAGTCCCACCGGTGCCGGTGATTGTACCCGTGCCGCCAGACCCGCCGGTTCCCGTTCTTCCCCCGGTCCCCGCGCCTCCGGTCGCGCCCGTAAGCCCGCCGGTATTGCCACCGCCGGTGCCGAGCGCGCCACCAGTCACGGCCAAGCCGCCGGTACCCTCCGTCGACGGTCCACCGGTGCCGCCGATACTGCGACCGCCCGTGCCGCGGCCGCCCGTGCCGGCTACAGTGCCGCCCGTTCCCTGCGCGCCACCCGTGCCCATCGAGCCACCCGACGCTACCGTCCCACCATTGCCGGTCGCGCCGCCCGTACCGGCTTGCACCGAGCTTCCTCCGGTGCCAGGCGTCCCGCCCGAGGCAGCACCTCCCGTGCTGGGGGTGCCGCCGGTGCCACCTGCGGGAACGCCCCCTTCGTTCGATTTGCCACAACCGGCGATAGCAATGCTCAGAATGCCAAGCAGCAAGATTCTCTTTGAACAATGCCCTGTTCTCATCGACGCACTCCTCTGCACAGCCGCGTACGTTGTGCTCTAATGTCATTCCGCAGCTGTCGAAGTCGCGCGAATTGGTCCAAAAAAGTGACGTCTCATCGCGCCGTAGGCTCGGGCTTGCGCGTTGCGGCTCGAAAGCGCGTGCGTGCACGACGAGCCCCGCCAACCGGCCGCGTTCATGGGTCCTCTCGCCCGGATTGTCTAGCCAGGAAATGGGCTTGCCCCCCTCAGCCGCGTAGGCGATGGGCTCGCTCTTCCTGCGAGATCCTGGAGGGCAGAGAACATCGGCCATCGAAGGGCTTCTGGCTTGGGGAAAGTGCATCAGCAAATAGATGAGCTGCTTTGAAGAAGGCCGGCAGCTGCTGGGCGTTGCGCTCGTCGTTTTGCAAAGAAGGACTCGTTGGGAAGAGAGTGACGAGCAGGAAAGCTGCCGCTCGAGCTTTGCGACGTCTCGACGGTGACGCTACGGACGCAAGTAGCCCTCCCGTTTCGTGCCAGCAAGTCGCCGGCAAACATCGAGCCCGATTCAGCAAGCCCTGAGCAAGGAAGAGTTAGGAATGGAAGTCCGTGCTCTACAACACGTCGTCCCTTTCGCCTTCATAGCCCTCGGCCTTGCCTGCATGCAGCCCGTACCTTCGGGTGGCAGTTCCGGAGGCAACGGTGGGCGCTCCGCCGCAGGAAGCAAGCCCGGAACGGGAGGGAGCGGCTCGGGGGGAAACCAGGCAACGGGGGGATCGATGTCGAACGGGGGCAGCCTCGCCACCGGTGGCGTCCTTTCGTCGGTCGGTGCATCGGGGGATGGAGGGATGAGTGGTGGCGGGACGAGCGGAGTGGGCGGGACTCGGGGAGGCGGCGGCACGCAGGCATCGGGCGGCACGCAACCAACCGGCGGCTCGTCAGCGATGGGCGGCTCGGTTGCCACCGGTGGAGCCAACCGCACCGGAGGTGTCTACGGAAGTGGTGGAGGCAAGGGCACCGGCGGTACCGCTGCCGCAGGCAGCGCAGGCACGACAGCGACGGCAACCGGGGTCGGCTCTGGAGGAACGACCTCGACGAATCTAGGCGACTGCTCGATCACCGTGACCAGCAAGACGACGAGTTCTCAGATGGCCACCGTCGGCGTCATCGAATGGTCAACGACGCTCGCGAACCCGAGCAAGGCCCAGATCGTCTACTCATTGAATGGTGCAAGCTCAGGCGTGCTCAACACGGGCGGTACCGCTCCCGTGGACCTGAGCAAAGCCAACTACCACACATTGCTGCTTGGCCTGAAACCGTCGAACACGTATACCTTCCATGTCGAGGCGGCTGCTTCCGACGGCTCTGCCTGCAAGAGCGCCGATGCGACATTGACCACTGGCACGTTGTCGGGAGCGCCCACGATCACACGGACAGCGACCAAGCCGACGGCGCAGGCAGTAGGGTTTGTCATCTCAACTGGCGGCGTCAACAAGAGCGGTGGCTCGGGCATTGGCCAAGCCTTCATCGTCGATGCCGATGGTGTCGTTGTCTGGACCGCGGCTGCGCCATCTCAATCTAGCCGGGCACGCCTCGACTACGAAGGCAACAACATGTGGATGATGGCCCTGAACGTTGGCAACTCCGGCGGCGAAATGCGCTACGTCTCGATGGATGGAGCGACGAAGCAGAACAACGTCAGCGGACTCGCCAAGAGCCATCACGACTTCACGGTCTTGAAGGGCGGGGTCGTAGCTACGATGTCCTGGGCTGCAAGTGGCACGGATCCTGAGAGCGATCTTCTCGAGCGATCGGTCGACGGCAAGGTCACCACGGTTTTCCACATTGGTTCCAATCTCTACAAAGGTGGGCCTGGTCTTATGGGCGGCAGCACCAACGGCTACCATTGCAACTCGCTTCTCTATCATGAGTCCGACGATACCTACACGATAGGTGACCGCAATCCGAGCTCGTTCGTGAAGGTCAGTCGTGCCGGAAAACTGGCGTGGCAATTCGGGGGCGACTGCAGCGGAGCACCAGCTCCGAAGTGCGTTTCAGGTAGTTGGAGCGTGAACCATGGACATCACGTGCTAGACAACGGCAACTTCCTGTTCTTCAGCAACGGTGCATACAGGAGCACAACGCCGTCCAACGTGCTCGAGTATTCCCTGAGCACGTCCGGCACGATGCAGGCGAACCTGGTCAAATCGTACGCGTCCCCGAGCAAGTCGCACAGTGACTCGCTAGGCGACGTGCAACGCCTCCCCAATGGCAACACGCTCATCATCTTCTCCAATGATGGCCTCGTTGAAGAAGTGGATTCGTCCTGGAGTGTTGTCCAGACACTCGAGGCGAGCTCCTTTGGATACGCCGACTGGCGCGAGACGCTCTACGGGCCGCCACCGCGTTGAAAAGCGATGGGGGAAACGCGTGCAGAGCCTACGCTTCGCTGGCTTGGCCAGCCGAAGGCGTAGCGAAGCCTCGCGGGAGGGTATGGGCCCTCCCAGGGTTCCCATCGACGATGTCAGAGAGGGTGGCGCTTGAGTACGGGCCAAGCGACGCTGGCATTGCCGGGGTCCTGATGGCCGTCTGGCTTCCTGCAGAGAACCACCTCAACGCCGTCTTGGCAGCTCGAGTAGGTCGAGCATCCATTGCTGTCTTCTGCAGACGGGGAGCCCGTGCATCGATCGATCTCCGCCCATTTTTCGAAGGTCGCTTGGGCACCGAGGAACGTGATCGCCATGCCGGGTACCACGGAGGAAGCGCCGCCGGCATACGGCACGACGGCGTCGGCAGTGCCGCGGAAGGAGATCACCGTGATCGGACGCGGCGGATTGCAGTCGCCCACGTTCTCTGCCAAGAGATCCCACGCGGCGGGCGCCACAGCGGCGAATACCTCGGCCGCGTGGCACGCAACGTAGTAGGCCATCCCGCCACCTGTCCCAACGCCGACGGCATAGACGCGATCGGGATCGATGCAGGCGATGGTCTGGACCTGGGTCACCAGGGCCTTGGCAAAGGCCACGTCGTCGACGTTCGCAACACAGCAAGGTCCTATGTTCCACCCGGTGCCGGCGGGGCCCTTCTTGCCGTCTGGAAACGCCATGACCACACCCTCGGGATCGGTCTCGGCAGGGTACGGTGAGCTCGACAACTCGGTCGAACCCGAGTCGCCTCCCATATGAAAGTCCACGACCAGTGGCACCGGCTTGTTGCCGTCGTAGGTCGGGGGAATGTGCAGCACGTAGCTGCGATCCACGGAGTCCACCTTTACCGTCTTCCTCGTGTCGTCCGGCTTCAGCGCGGGCGATGGACAGGTCACGGGTTTCGCGCCGTCATCGCCGACGCTGCCATCCGTGGCCGGTTTGTCGGTGATGGCATACACGTCGACACGCGAGCAGCCGGTGTCGCCGACGACGACGCCAAGCATGCCGACCAGCGCGGCCGATCTCCATGGCGTCATAGCCAGGCACCCACGGTAAGGGTCAGGAGGAGATTGGGACGCGCGGACGTGGCGACGACGGCGTCTCCGAAGTGAATGGCCAGGTACGGCTGCGCCATCTGCACATGCGCCGCAATGGTCAAGTAGAACCGATCGTGTAGGCGCAGGCCCGCCCCCAAGCTTCCATCATACAGGAACGACCATTGCTCCGCCGCGTGCCCCTCCTGGTTGGCTGAGCCGGCCCTGCCCTCGACCGAGGTACGCAGCAAGCCCGCAGAGAGGGCAAGGAAGGGCCACAAACGTCGGTCCGAGCGAAAGCGATAACATCCACCCAGGACGCCATATGCTTGGGCAACCTGCGCATTGCCGGCCGTAGCCGCGACAGTGGCGCGGGACCCTAGGCCTGCCACCGCCGCCTGCACCACGAGCCACGAGCGTGCTGCCCAGTCGAGGCGCGCGATGGGCAAGATTGCAGGCCCGACGCCGTCCAGGCTCGTGACTGCGGCAGCGCCCACCTCGAGGCCAAAGCGCTCGGGATGGCTCGCCAGCTTGTTCACCTCCCCGATGGCCAAGATGGCGGTCGCTGGCTTGGCGATGGATTCGTTGCGTCGCTCGCTTGCGGCCAAGTCGATCTCGAGAAACCTCGAGCGCAAGACCTCGATGGCGCGAATCGCCAGCCTTTCCGAGGCCCTCTCTGTGCTCGGTTCGAAAGGCACTGTCGAGATCTCGTATCTTCGGGTCGCCTTGTCGATGACCCAGACCTCGACCGCAACCGGTGCATCGTCGCCGACGACGGCGACGACAGCGTCGACCCCACGCTCGGCCGCCGATGCTTCCAGCCACCCACGCGAATCGGTCGTGCCCAGCCCACCATCGGCCGGGCAGTCGATGATCTCGGGTTCGAGTCCCACCGAGAGCAATTCCCCATGGAGCCGAGCCACGGTTTCGGTCATGACGGCAGAAGCGTTGAGCGGCCGTACGATAGCGACAGTGACGGCGCTCGCGGGCGAAGCCCAAAACAGCAGAATCAAACAAAGGATGGTAGTCCGCAGGCGATTCACGGGAAGCCAGTTAGGGAACGCGACGCAAAGCACGCGCCCATCTACCATAGCTCCCTTTCGGAAAGCGCCGAAGATACTCTTCGGCGATGGGCCGCGCCCGGGCCGGCCCTTCGAGCTCGTTCGTGAGAATCATCTTTCGTCCCCAAGCCTCCGCGGCGTAGGCGCCACTCGGCGCTCGGGCCAAGTACTCATCGTACCACTCAATCGCTCGAGCCATCCCGTGTTCGCCCGATTCCTCCACGCGTCCGAGGAGAAAGACCGCGTCGAGCGAGCGAGGCGAGCCCGGGAAACGGCTACGCTCCGCCAGCAGCGCCGCGCGAGCCAAGTCCGTGCGGCGTCGATAGCGAGCCGCGTCGGCGAGCGCGAACAGGTCTTCACTGGAGGCCTTGTCGAGCGTCACCTTGATGCCGGCACGTTCGACATCCTCGAGGATGCGGTCCCAATGGCCGCTCGCCAACTTGTCGGCCCATCGGTGCTCGCCTTGGGTACTGGCGACAGTCGATGGCGCTGGCGTTGCGGCCGGGTTCCGTCCGGCGGGCTTGTCGGTCGCGACCGACGGTCGCACGGTGGGTGGAGTCGCAGCCGGCGAAGCGGGAGCGCCGACAACCTCGCCGACGACTTTCTCTGGCTTATCTTCGGTGATCACGGTCTCCGCCTTGGCCAAGTTCACGACCAACCGCTGGCCAGCCCGCAACGTAATGTCCGCGCCCGAGACTGGTCCGCTGACCACGACGCGGCCGTGTCGCAGCCTGAGCTCGAATCGCTCGCTCGACGCATCCCAAGAGACGGTGAAGACGGTACCTTTGACCTCGACCAAGAATGGCCCCACCTCGACCAACCACCGCCGGTCACTGCTTTGCGTGATCTCGAAGGAGGCCGTGCCATGTTCGATGGCGACGCGTGCGCCTTCCTTGTCGACCG
>JADGRD010000162.1 GCA_017881285.1 Pseudomonadota bacterium
CAGGCTCTTGCGCAGGGGCGCGCGGGTGCGCCAGACCAAGAAGAAGACGGCGGCCTCCACGGCGAGGGCGACGAGCGGCGCCAACACGAGTACACCAGCCGCGCCCAGCCCGGGTCGCGGGCTCGGCCAATCCGATTTCCTACGCAGCCCTGGCAGCAGGCCGAGAAGCCGTCCCAGGGCCGGCCCGCTCAGGGCGGCGGCCACCGCCGCCACCAGCGACGCGAGTCCCACCACGCCGGCGGCGAGAAACCGGTTGTTGCGGGCCGCGGTGCCGGTGAGGGCCGCGACGGTGGCGCCCGCCGGGGCCGCCGCGGCGAGGACCCAACCCAGGGTCGCGGCCAACCTGCCGCGGCTCCGCCCGTGCCCCCAGGCCCCAAGCCAGAGCAAGAGCGCCAAAGCCACGCCGCCGGCCGCGGCGACGAACAGATCGAAACCCAGGGTCAGCGCGACGCAAGCCAGGAAGGCCAGCAACGGCGCCCGCGCGAGCGCGGCGGCGCGTATCCCGTCGGCGAGCCCGACCACGACACCGCCGAGGATGGCCGCACGAACTGCGGCCGCAGGCAACCTGAAAGGGGACATCTGGTCTCAAGTGCTAGCAGGCACAGCGGCCTTGCTTCAAGGAAAGAAACGCTCCGACCACACTGTGCTCTCTTCCCCCTCTGCGCTCTCTGGGGCGAAAGCCCTCTACTTCCCCAGGCTCATCACGGTGAAGGCGAGGATGGCCAACGCGATGCCGGCGTAGGAGCGCATCGAGAGGAGATCGCCGAGCAGAAGCACACCCAGGATGTTGCCCATGATGATCGAGCCGGCGCCGTAGAGCGCCACGGTCTTGCCGATGGGCACGGTGGCCAGCACGTAGAGCTGTCCCACGGTGGCAACCTGGCGGCTCACGATGTAGATGAGGAACGAGAGGTTCAAGAACGCGGCGGCCGTGAAGCCGTGCTTGCGCATGTTCGCGCGCGCCATCAGGTCGCCGATGGTGAAGAGCAACTGCGTTCCCACCACGACGACGACGGGTGACTTGAGCCAGGACAGCGCACTCATTCGGCCGCCACCTCGCTCTTCTTGCGCCTGACGAACCGGGGCGGCGCCTTCACCGCCCGCAGCGGCGACCGGTGGAGCAGCACCGGCAGCACCTTGCCCGTGGTGATGATCTCCATGTGCGAGAGGTCGGACCCGATCTCGAGCACCGGCGCATTCCTCTCGGCCGGGGTGAGATCGCGATAGGTCTCGGGCAGGCTGGCGCGCCGCTTGACCGTTGGGATCCTCTCGAGGAAGGGAGGCACGCGACTTGCGGTGTCCTTCGTCACGAGAGTCAGGCGCGGCTCGTCGCTCCCCGGCTGGCGGGCAAGCCAGGTCTGGAACTTGTCGTCCATCCCATAGAGCGCATCGAGAAGAATGAAGCTCTCGACGCGTTTGTCCTCCGCCCAGCCGCCCAGGGTCCGCCAGGCGCCGCTGTGCCCGGCCACCACGATGGGCGACCGCGCCTTGATGCCCACGAGCTGCCTTTCCACTTCCTTGAGCAGGTCGCCGAGCACCGGCCAGAAAACCTCCTCGTTGCTCCCGCTCGGCGCCTCGGGGACGATGAAGAGCGCGTTGGCCTTGCTCGCCGCGAACTGTTCGGCGAGGGCGTGCTGGACCCAGGCGCCGTCGACGTTGGTGTAGTAGCCGTGCACGTACAGGACTGTGCCCGCGGTTGCCGGGTCGTAGCCGCGTGGCTGCCAGACGTGCACCGGGCCTTTATCCGTGAGCAGCCGCCAATGGCGGCCGCCCGAAACCTGATCCGTGGCGGGTTCCGAGGCTTCCAGAGGGGAAGCCTTGCCCGTGCGCCGGGTAACCATCATGTGTCCGTGTCCGTCACGGTCAGGATAGCCGAAATAGAAGGGCAGCATGCGCTTGGGGCTGGCTTGCCAGAGGGCCAGGAACTCGCTGCGGTAGTGCGAATACCGGGCGAGCATGGGACCGTGGAAGAGCCCGTAGCTCTCCTGCTCGAAGCCGGCGGCGCGCGCGATCGACGGTGGGATGCCGGTCGAGTCGGAGAGCATCCACGTCGCGTGGTCGAGCAGGTAGGCACGGATGTGCGAGAAGCCGTCGAACCACAGCAGGTAGCTCGCGGCCTTGATGAGCGCGGCCACGTTGCCCTTGCCCCCAAGGTGCAAGGCCAGGGGCCCGTTGGCGTGAAAGTGGTTGTCGTCGAGATTCGCGGCGACATGGCGGTACACCTGCACGGGCGCCTTGGCATCCTGGCGTGGCCGGAAAGTGATCTCGACGTTGGCGAAGGGGTTGGGACTATCCTTGGACGGCGGCTGACCCGGCGGCGGCAGATCGCTCGCCTGCAAGTAGACCAGCTTGCCCTCGGCATCGATGCGGAAGTAGCGCAGCGACACGGGCTCGAAATCGAACACCGAGAAGGCGACCAGGGCGAACGCGATCTCGCCAGGCAGCGACGAATGCGAACCGGCCTTGAGGTTGGCGGTCTTGGAATGGCTGACCGCGAACAGGCAGCGGAGGTGCTCGCGCGTGGATTCGAGGCTGGCCTCAAGCTGCTTGCGCGTCAGCGACGCCAACCCGCGCACATCGCCGGCGGTTTCGAGGGAGATGGTCGTGAATTCCTCGGCGGCCGGGAAGGTGGCCAGCGCGGACACGAGATCGCCGCCACCGAAGGGATAGACCACGCGCTTGGGCAGATCGGACGGCACCAGGCGAGCGAGGTAGGGCCGGATGCGATCCACCCAGCGCGTGCGGTACTTGCCGACCTTGTCGGCCAGGGTCACGCAGTGCTGTTTGAGCAGCGGCTTGGGCCAGGCCTCGGGCAACTCGGCATCGCCGGCGCAGGCGACCAGCTTGAGCAGCATGCGCGCCTCGGCGGAGAAGTCGCTTCCGGCCACGCCCACGCCCGCTGCCTCGGGCTTCGCCGGCTGGGCGCGCGCGTTCCCCGCCGCACCGAGCAGCGCCACGGCCAGCACGCCGAACGAGCACGTGATGTCAGACTGCTTCACGCGGTGCAATCTACCCCACCTTCGATTCGGGGTGGAAGGCCGATAGCTAGGCCAAGTCCCGAATTCTCAAGGACCACACGATCGCGTTTCGCAGGCTGGCCACCGCCCAGAATCTCGTGTAAGATTTCTTGAAATCTCGGAGTCAGACTCCGAAAATTCAGGATCATGGCAGACCCAATAAAGCGCTTTGCCTGCCTCGAACGGCTACGCACCGCCGTGGCGCGGTCACCCATCACGGCCTTGCTCGGGCCGCGCCAGTGCGGCAAGACAACCCTTGCCAGGATGTTCGCGGCGGGACGCGAAGCCACGACCTTCGACATGGCGGCCCATGCGGACCAACGCCGCCTGCAGAATCCAGAGCTGGCGCTGGCGGCACTCTCCGGTCTGGTGGTCCTGGACGAAATCCAGGGTCGGCCTGACATCTTTCCGGTTCTGCGCGGGCTCGCCGATCGCAACGGCAGCAAGACGCGATTCCTGATCCTGGGAAGTGCCTCGCCGCACATCGTTCGCCACGCCTCCGAGACGCTGGCGGGACGCGTGGAGTTCGTGGAGATGTCCGGCTTCGACCTCGCGGAAGTGGGCCACAAGCGCCAGGATAGGCTGTGGCTTCGCGGCGGACTTCCGCGTTCGTTTCTGGCCAAGTCCGACGAGGACAGCTTCGCCTGGCGCGAGGGTTTCGTGCGGACCTACCTGGAGCGCGACATCCCGCAGCTGGGTTTCACCGTTCCGGCGGTGGCCATGCGGCGTTTCTGGACCATGCTCGCGCACTATCACGGGCAGACCTGGAACGCGTCGGAGATCGGCCGCGCCATGGGGTTGTCGGATAAGACCATCCGCGGCTACCTCGACATACTTTCGGGAACCTTCATGGTGCGCCAGCTCCAGCCCTGGTTCGAGAACCTGGGCAAGCGGCAGGTCAAGGCGCCAAAGCTCTATTTCCAGGATTCCGGTCTGCTCCATCACCTGCTCGATATTGAAGATCGGCACGCGCTGATGGGCCATCCGAAGGGGGGAGCTTCGTGGGAAGGATTTGCCTTGGAACAGGTGTTGCGCGCCTTCACCCCCTCGCAGCCCTACTTCTGGTCCACGCACGGTGGGGCTGAACTGGATCTCCTGTTCATGCACAAGGGGAGCCGCCTGGGCTTCGAGCTCAAGTTCAACGAAGCGCCCACGGTCACTGCCTCCATGAAGCACGCCAAATCGGATCTGAAGCTCGCCCACCTGTGGGTCGTTCATCCTGGCGCACACGAGTTTCCCGTGGACGAGAACATCACCGCGATACCGCTAGGGCGGGTCCACGCCCTCGCTGGCGACTCCTCGGGCGCGCCCAAGAACCACGCCAAGGGATCTGCACCGAAGGCTCGAACCTAGAACTGCACGCCCGTATCGATGAACCAGGTCTGGCTCTGGCTGCTGTCGGTGGGCGCCAAGGTCTTGATGACATCCTTGGCGACTACCGCACGGCCGGATCCATCGGTCACGCGGAGAGTGATCGGCAGGTTGAAGGGACCGGCGCCTTGGGGGGTCGCCCACACCCCGTAGCGTTCCTGGGGTCGGGACATGGTGTAGTTCTTATCGCGCTGGAGCAGCACCCATTCCCCGGATGGTAGCTGCGCCTCGACCTTGGCGGCTGCGCCCAGACCAGCCACGTTCACCACGGTAAGCGCGAGGTAGTAGGGGTCAGCGGGCTGGCGGACCCAGAGATGGATATTGCCTACCACTGGACAAGGCACCCGCTTGTACTTCGTCGGGATCACACCGTCGACGATGGCGCCGTTGGGGTCACCTGTCTGCACGCGCGCCATGGCGATATCCGAAAGATCGAGATGGATGCTCTCGTTAGGCAGCGGATCGTGATCGACTGGCGGAGGTGGCGACGGCGGGAGCTGGCAGCCGTACTTGAAAACCCCCTCGACCTCGCCGCAGTGGTCGCGCCCCGAGCCACAACACCACTTGGAATTGGCCGAGCACGGACACGAGTCGGCCACCTGGAGCACGATGGGCGGCGTGTAGCCGCCGGCGCCTGACTGGTATTCGCTGCCGTCGTTCTGCGTCCGCTCGAGCTCGAAGCACTCACCGCAGGAGAGGTAGTTGTCGATGTCGCCGGGCAGACTCGACCAGAATTGCGTGTAGTAGTTGCCCTGGGGCGCCGCGAAGTTTCCACGCAGGGTTACGCCGCTGGGATCCTTGCACAGATCGGGATACGCCTTGCAAAACGCGTCGCAACTCTTTTGCAAATCCGTATTCGCCAGCTTCATGGCCGTCGAGCAGATCCCATACAGGCCAAATGCGCACGCGCCGGTGGGGGCCGTCCCGAAATGGGTCGAGCGCGAGTAGTGCCAATCCTCGTTGTCGGTGACCGAGCGCACCTCGGGCCACTGCCCTGAAGTGCAGGCCTTGGCGTTGACCACCTGGCACTTCGCGGAGCCAGGCCCGCCGCACTTGTCGCAGCTTTCGGACTTGGGGTCGTCATTGCAGTACTGGGCACAGCACACCCCCTCGGTCATCGCCCAAGCCCCGCACGACTCCGCGCTGGCGTCGGGACGCGCGGCTTGCTGGCGCACGTCCGCCACGGCGTCGTCTCCCGCGGTGATCGGCGCGTCACTGACCGGGCCATCGGCCGCGGCGTCGCGGTTGCCGGTCGTCATGGAAGAGCCACCCGAACCACCTGTTGCCCGCGCGCCACCCGTCCCCTGCACGCCACCCGTCCCCTGTGCGCCGCCCGTGCCCCGCGCGCCACCCGGTCCCTGCACACCGCCGCTCCCCTGTGCGCCGCCGCTCCCCTGCGCGCCGCCCGTCGACAGCGTGCCCCCGGTCGCGGGCGTGCCGCCTGTGCCTTGCGCGCCGCCCGTACTCTGCGTACCACCTGTTCCCGAGGGAGTCTGCGGACTCGCGCCGCAGCCCACCACCAGCCCACCCAGAAACGCAAACCACACTCCCAGCCGAGAAACCCGTGCGCAGAGAATGCATGCGCTGCCGATCATGCCACCTAGTCTACTCCACCTCCGGCACCCCTGCGGCGCGAGCATGTTCGACCTACCGGCCGGCCGATCCGTGTTGTAGGACCATGGGATGCAAACGAACCGAAGCATCTCACCCCACTTCCCGATTGGAGTTTGACCATGCCGCTCATTCCGCTTCGTCCCCTCCTCGACCATGCCGCGCAAAACGGCTACGGCGTCGCAGCCCTCAACGTCAACAACATGGAGCAGATCCAGGCCATCATGGAGGCCGGCCGCGCCACGAAGAGCCCGGTCATCGTCCAGGCCTCGCGCGGCGCGCGCAAGTACACCAACGACAACTTCCTGCGCCACCTGATGCTCGCCGCCGCCGAGCTCTACCCCGAGCTGCCCATCGTCATGCACCAGGACCACGGCAACTCTGTCGACACCTGCATCAGCGCCATCCGCTACGGCTTCACCAGCGTCATGATGGATGGCTCGCTCGAGGCCGACGGCAAGACTCCGTCGAGCTACGAATACAACGTCGCCGTCACCCGCGAGGTGGTCAACATCGCGCACCGCTTCGGCGTCTCGGTCGAGGGCGAGCTGGGCTGCCTCGGCTCGCTCGAACACGGCACCGGCGAAAAGGAAGACGGCCACGGCGCCGAGGGCAAGCTGTCGCTCGACCAGCTCCTGACCGATCCGGACCAGGCCGTCGATTTCGTCCAACGCACCGGCCTCGACGCCCTGGCCGTGGCGGTCGGCACCAGCCATGGCGCCTACAAGTTCTCGCGCAAGCCGACCGGCGACGTGCTGGCCATGAAGCGCATCGAGGAGATCCACGCCAAGCTGCCCAACTGCCACCTGGTCATGCACGGCTCTTCCTCGGTGCCGGCCGAGCTGTGCGCCGTCATCAACAAGTACGGCGGCGCCATGAAGGAAACCTATGGCGTGCCGGTCGAGGAGATCCAGCGCGGCATCCGCGCCGGCGTGCGCAAGATCAGCGTCGACACCGACAACCGCCTGGCCATCACCGGCGCCATCCGCAAGGCTTTTGCCGAGAAGCCGGCCGAGTTCGATCCGCGTTACTACCTGACCCCGGCACGCGCCGCGATGCAGAAGGTATGCGAAGAGCGCATGCAGCAGTTCGGCCAGGCCGGCCGCGCCCCGACAGTTCCGGCGGTGTCACTCGACGACATGGCCAAGGCCTACCTGGCCGGCAAGTACGGCGACAGCGCCAGGCCCGATGATCGGAGCGGGAAGGCCGCGAAGTAGCCTTCGGGCACCATCGACGCGGGGCGGAAGGTGGAGCTGTCCCGCGTCTTTTTGCCTCATGCCGCGCCCGACCGTTCCCTCATGATCTCGACGGAGAGATTGCTGCGAAGGTGATCGCGATCCCTGGTTCATGGCGGGTGGTTTCCGGGTTTCCCATCCTTTCGCGCTATAGTGTAGTAGTCCTGTTCACGCGCGATCGAGGTTCACTTTCCCGGAGGTTCCATGCGTCTGCTCCCGCTCTTTGTCATCCTAGGTACCCTCGTGACTTCT
>JADGRD010000163.1 GCA_017881285.1 Pseudomonadota bacterium
GCCGCCGCCTTGGCGCCGGGCCTCGCCCGTACCCGCGCGGGTTGGGTATCCCGCCTCGGCGATCTCTTCGTGGCGAAACGGGAAATCGATCCCGCCCTGGTCGAGGAAATCGAGAAGGTACTGTTGACCGCCGACATCGGCGTGCGCACCAGCCAGAAGCTGCTCGAGGAGATCCGTTCGTCGCTCACCCGGCGTGAACTGGCGGACGCGGGCGCGGTCTGGGACTTCTTGCGCCAGCGGTGCCTCGATTTTTTTCGGGCGGCGGCCCCCGCGGTCGATTTCGCGAAAGCCAAGCCCTTCGTCCTGCTGGCCATCGGGGTGAACGGCAGCGGAAAGACGACGACCATCGGGAAACTGGCGTGCAAGCTGAAGGCGGATGGCAAGTCCGTGCTGCTCGCCGCCGGAGACACCTTCCGCGCCGCCGCGGCCGAGCAGCTCGAGGAATGGGGCTCGCGCGTGGGTGCCGCCGTGGTGCGGGGCAAGGAAAGTGGCGACCCCTCTTCCGTGATCTTCGACGCCATCAAGCGTGGCGCCAGCGAAGGCGTCGACGTGGTCATCGCCGACACGGCGGGGCGCTTGCACACCAAGGCCAATCTCATGGACGAACTGCAGAAGGTCAGGCGCGTGGCCGGGAAAGCCTGCGCAGGCGCCCCGCACGAAACCTGGCTGGTCATCGACGCGACCAACGGCCAGAACGCCATCGCACAAGCGCAGATCTTCACCCAGGCCATGGCGGTCACGGGCATCGTGCTGACGAAGCTCGATGGCACGGCCAAGGGCGGCGTCATCTTGGGAATCGCCGATCAGCTCGGGATTCCCGTGCGCTACATTGGAATCGGCGAGCGCGTGGAGGACCTGCGGGAGTTCGATGCCGAAGAGTTCGTCGAAGCTCTTTTCGAAAACTCGCAGGTCGGGTAGAAGGTGTGGGGGGGAGCTCCGGCGCGGGAAACATTGAATCCCGACTGAAATTTTGTTGATTTGCAGAAAACCCCTGTGTTACATTGCCCGCACCTCTGCCTTCATAGCCAAGCCTCTGAAATCAAAGCGATTTTTGTCATGGGGTGAAGGCGGACCCCAAGCAAGGAAACGCATGAAACGACTTGCCCTTGGCCTCTTCGTAATTCTTGCCAACCTGAGCGTCGCAAAATCGTCCCTGGCAGCAGAGCCAGAGGCGCCCGCGTCGGACACGGCTGGCGGCGACAAGACCCCTGCGGATACCGGACCGGCGATCACGCCGGACCTGGATCTCTCGGAAATCCCTGGGTCGACCGAGATGGCCACGCCTGGGGAGGCCAAAAAGGGCACCGAGGGCGTGGGTGCTCCGCGGAAGTCGTGGGAGGACATCGTGGTCGTGCCACGCAAGGCCTTCCTCAAGAAGCACCGTTTGGAGATCGCTCCATTCGCCGGGATCACCCTCAACGATCCTCTCATTCGCCACTACTCCTTCGGCGGCGATCTCAACTACTACATCACCGACGTCCTCTCCGTTGGGCTCGAGGGCCAGTACTTCATCAAGGAGCTGTCCGAGCGAGAGTCG
The DNA here is from genome assembly GCA_017881285.1 of Pseudomonadota bacterium. GTDB lineage: Bacteria > Myxococcota_A > Polyangia > Fen-1088 > Fen-1088 > Fen-1118. Next base: position 1,538 of record JADGRD010000163.1, read on the forward strand.
CTGGTCGGCTTGCAGTACTACCTGGTGCCCACGCTCAACAAACTCAAGTACCACTACGCGCTGGCGTTCGGCTACGTGCCGGGGTACGGGAAGTTCGGCCTGTTCAACAAATGGATCGTGCACTGGGATCTGACGGTCGCCATCGGCCTGGGCATGATTCGTACCGAGATCATCCCGCGTGCCTTCGGCGACAAGGCCTTCACCAACGACGACATCGTCGGCCACGGTGGTCTCGGGGTTCGCCTCTTCGTCCTCGATTGGCTCACGTTGAGCGTGACCTTCCGCGACTACGTGTATCAAGACGCGTTCGAGTACCAGGGACGGACGTCCCTCCCAGATCCACAAGATACGGCCGCCGTGAAGAAGGCGTCGCAGGACCACCAGAGCCAGCTCGTGCAGAACATCATGATGTTCTTCTCCATCGGGTTGTACGTGCCACCCTCCTTCACCTACCGGACACCCCGCTAGCGAGTCGAGGCCATGATGAAAAGGACACAAGCCATGCGGAAGCTCATCGCACTGTTCGTGGGCGCCATTGTTTGCCTGCCGACCGTGGCTCGCGCAGAAAAGGAACGCAAGAGTCCACTGACCGACGCGCCCGTCATCCGCAGGCGCCTCGAGTTGCGCGACAAGCGCTTCGAGTTCGGAGTCGGCGCGGGGGTGACCATCGGGCAGGATTTCTACAACGCCCTGATGATCATGCCGAAGCTCGCCTTCCATTTCAACGACTGGATCTCCCTCGCGGGCGTGGGCGGGTTCAATGTGACCCCGGGTTGGAAGAGCTCGTTCAACAGCGACATCGGCGGTGCGCTCCCAACGGATCACAACACGCCTTCGATCAAGTCGCCCTACGCGGATGACGCCGTCGCCACCATGAACCACCTCGGCTACGTGGTGGTCGGCCAGGTCGAGTTCATCCCGCTCTCCGGCAAGATCGCCCTCCTGTCGAGCCTCTTCAGTTACTTCGATCTCTACATCCTGGCCGGCGGTGGCATCGTGAATCTCGCCGCCAAGGACCCCATGCCTGCGACCTGCTCGGTTTCGGATCCGCCGCGCTGTAAGGCCTACACCGCGACCGAGTTGACGATCAACGCGGGGGTCGGCGCCCACGCCTTCGTCAGCCGGTGGGCCGCGATCAATCTCGAGCTTCACGATCTGGTCTACAAGAACAACGCCTCGGGCCGCGATGTGAACGGCGACAAAGTCACCAGCACGGCCGATCTGGAATGGACGAACAACTGGGTATTCAACCTCAACGTCCAGTTCTTCCTGCCCTACAAGGCCAAGATTAGCCGCTAGACAGGATCGGCAGGATCGGCAGATTCGGCAGATTCGGATTGTCTGGCGATCCACACCGGAACATCACGTGTCTCAGAAACGCAAGGTTACTCTCTACTTCAACTCCGCCATGCTGGCGGAAACCCAGAAGGAAGCTATCCGTCAGGATAGGTCCGTTTCCTGGATCATCCAGGCCGCGTGGCGGAGCGCCCGGGAAGAAGTGCGGCGCATGCCGTCGTCCGGACTCGCGGCCGCCACGCCTGCCTCCGAGCTTCCAGGCCCCGGGGCGCGGGACATCAGCGAGACCCACACCACCCTTTCGTAAGCGTGGTGCTGCCTAGTTGCAGCCCTGGAGGACCAGGCCTTGCCCGAGCGGACGGCAGATGGTCGAGCTGCCCTCGGCTGGGAGCTTTTCCCAGCGGATCTGGATGCGGTCGCCAGCGGTTCCTTGCAGCGGATAGACATACATCGACCCGTCCACGCCGGCCCGCTGAATAAGTCCGCTGCCCAGGTCGGCATTGTAGATGTAGTAGAGCGCGCCACTGGCGCGCGAATCCGGCGGCGTCGAGACCGACCATTCCCCGGAGGTGGATCCCTCGGAGAACGTCGGGTTGGGGGGTGGAATCGGAATGAACGGCGAGTTGCAGGCAAACACCAGCACATAGGACAGGCCAGCGAGCAGCGCCGCGAGCCAGCGCCAGAGCCGATTGCCTCCGACACGTTCCATGGGGGGTCTCATGCTTTGCTGTAGCGAGCTCCGGGCCAAACCGCAAGCCAGAGTTGCCGCGGGGTTTGCCGTGGACCTGTCAACCTCCGGTGGGGAAACTGCCAACCAGGTTGACTAAACACCTAGGTTGTACCGGCGCAGCTTCTTCTGCAATCCGAAACGTGACAGCCCGAGTAGCGCGGCGGCCTTGGTCTGGTTTCCCTGGGAACGCCCCATGGCTTCGCGGATAAGCTGCCGCTCCAGACGCTCCACCCGCTGCCGCAGGCGCAGGCTGTCTGGCTCATTGCGAATTACCTCGCTCGGATCCTGGCCGCTCTGCACATGCGGCGAGAGATCCGTCGCCCCGATGGTGGGGCCGGCAAAGGCCCCGGCCCTGGCAATTTCGTTTTCGAGCTCACGTACGTTGCCGGGCCAGGCATAGGCGCACAGCCGGGCCAGGGCGGCGGGATCGACGTTCTTCGGGGCAAGGCCAGTCTGCTCGGCGAATTTCGCCAGGAAGTGGCGGACGAGGATCGGGATGTCCTCCCGCCGCTCGCGCAGGGGCGGCAGGTAGATGCGCACGACGCTCAGCCGGTAGAAGAGATCCTTGCGGAACTTGCCGTCCTCGACCATGCGCCCCAAGTTGCGGTTACTCGCCACCACGACCCGCACATCGGCCTTCTCCGGCCGCTCGCCGCCTACGCGATGAAACTCGCCATCCTGAAGCACGCGCAGGAGCTTGCCTTGCATGCCGGGCGACATGTCGGCGACTTCATCGAGGAAGAGCGTGCCGCCGTCGGCGATGGCGAAGAGTCCACGTGCCTCGCGGTCCGCGCCGGTGAAGGCTCCCCGGACATGGCCGAAAAGCGCCGACTCGAGCAAGGTCTCCGGGATGGCCGCGCAGTTCTCCGAGACGAAGGCCTTGTCCTTGCGCGGGCCGTGGAAGTGGATGGCGCGCGCGACGAGCTCCTTGCCCGTGCCGCTCTCGCCCTCGATGACGACCGGCAAGTTGGTGTCCGTGACACGATCGAGCAGGCGGAAGAGGTCGAGCATGCTCGGCGACTGTCCCACGATCTGCCGGTAGTCATAGCGCAGGGCCGCGGCCTGCCGGCTCTCCTTGAGCTCGATGCGCGCGTCGGAGAGGGCGGCCTCCTGGACGCGCAGCTCTCGTTCGAGCCGCCGGTTGAGCGACTGTACCTGCTGCTCCCGGCGGCGCAGCTCGGAGATGATGCGCGTGTTCTCGATGGCGATGGCGCCTTGCTCGGCGAAGTCCAGCACCAGGGCCATTTCGTCCTCGCCGAACACGCCCTTGCGCAGGCGGTGGTCCACGTAGATCGTCCCCACCACCGTGCCCTTCACCGCCAGAGGCACGGCCAGGACCGAGCGAAGGTGGAGGTCACTCACGGAGAGATGCTCGGAAAAGCGGCTGTCCCCCGCGGCGTCCACGGTGATCACGGGCTCGCCCGTGTCGGCGGCTTGCTTGGCGATGGACCGCGAGAGCGACAGGCCGGACCCCTCGAGGGTGGTCTGATCGATGTTGCGTGCCACCTTGACGACGAGATCGCCGGCACCGTCCTTGAGCAAGAGAAACCCCCGCTCGGCGTCGGTCAGCTCGATGACCGTGTCGATGATGGTCTCCAGCACACGGGACAGCCGCAGGTCGCTGTTGAGCCGCTTGTTGATGCGCAGGAGCCGGCGCAGGCGGCCCTCCAGCAAGGACGACCGCTCGCCGAGCGCGGCCGTGCCCTTGCCGTCGCCCGCGCTCGGGACCAGCACCCGCGCCTCACCGTCGGATTCGAGGCCGGGCCAATATTTCGCTGGCGTCTTCATCTTGACCTCCTCGAAGCACTTGCGTGCGAAGTCCATCTGGGCGTCCTTGCGGGCATCTGCACCGCGGGCGAATAGTCGCGCAGCCAAGCTGGCCAGGTGCCAGGCCGCAGGTAGCCGGCCGAGGCTCCGCCCGGCGCCGGCTCTTTGCGCCAGCGCTTCGGCCAGAGTCACAACCTCGGCCGCGCTGGCACCGGGATCGGCAAGCGCGATGCGCGCGCGCGCCAGCGCCAGCACCTCGGCCAATGGGGTGTCCGTCGTCGCTCCCGGTGAAACGGAGGCGGGAGCCTCGCTCTCGCGCAGGCGCGCGCGTGCCATGCCGAACCGCCCTTGCTCCGCCAGCGCCTCCGCTTGGCCAAGACCGGCGATCGCCGCCATGGACTGCATGCCCAAGCGCGCGAATACCGCCCCCGCGGACGCGTAGCTGCGCACGCATTCCGGCAGGGCCCGGCGCCGGCGCTGGAGCTCGGCCGTGAGCAGCTCCGCGTACCCCGCGAAGGCATCGACCCGCGAAGTCTCGGCGTCGCCCCGCAACCGCTCGATGGCACGGCCGGCGGCGTCCACATCGCCAAGCTGCAGAAAGAGCTGGCCGACGTTGAAGACCGCCAGGGCGTGGTCGGTCACCGCCCCCAGCCGCCCGAGCTCACGAATGGCGCGTTCGAAGGCAGTGATGGCGCCGCCGTAGTCGCCGATCTCCGCCAGGGTGCACCCGAGATTGAACGTGGCGGCGGCGGCACCGTGTAGATCGCGAAGCTGCTCGTAGTCCGTGACCGCGCGCTGGTAGCTGCTGGCCGCTTCCAGGGGTCTCCCGCCGAGTTGCCGAACCAACCCTTCCAGCGCGGCCACGCGGGCCGCCCGGGCGCGATCGGCTACCTGCCCCGCTTCCGCTCGCAGGCCGCCGAGAAGCTTCTCCGCTGCCTCCAGCTTTCCCGCATAGGCCAGGGCGAGAACGGCGGACTCCCGAGCCGCCATGCCCGCCGCGGACTGCGCGCCGAGGGCGGGCTCCGCGGTCGCGAATGCATCCGTGTAGCGGCCACTCGCAACCAACAGGCGCGCCAGGCGAGAACGCAGCAGTAAGGCATCGTCCCCTTCCGCGGGCAGGCGCGCCAGCGCTTCTTCGAGCTGGCGCCGGGCAGCCTCGGGATCGCCACGCCGCCCGAGGATCCACGCCTTGCGCTCGGCGACCTCGGCGGTGGTGTCCGGCGCGCCGTGGGTGGCGCACCCCTCGATGGTTTCCAGAGCCTCGTCGTAGCGGCCCAGGATGCCGAGGGCATTGGCGAGAGTCAGGCGCTGCGCGTTCGTGGCCGCGCCCCCAGCCGCCCCGCGGGCGCGCAGACCGAAGTGAGCCACCTTGCTCCAGGCCATCCTCGCCGCCGCGGCTTGCATCGCGTGCCAGAAACTCGCCGCGGCCTTGCCGCATTCCCCTAGCGCAAATTCGACCTCGGCGAGTCGCGGATCGCCGGCCGGCAATCGGCCCACCGCCTGGCGGGCCAGGCTGCCCAGGCGCGCGTCGGCGGCCAGGGCCCGCCAGAGCGCCGCCCGGTGCGCATCACTCGGCATGGCCGCCGTGGCGGGATCGAGCCAGCCCGCGGCCCGCGCCTCGCGCTCTGCCTCGCTCGCGCTACTCTCGCGGTCTTTCGCGCCGGCCTCCCCCGCATCGAGCGGCTTGTCGACCGCCAGCGCGACTCGCAGCACCCGAGCGCGGGCGGCCTCGGACAGCGAAGAGAAGCTCACGTCCAGTAGATGGGCCATGTCGTGCCCACCGGCGAACGCCTCCACCGTGGGCGGCTTGCCCTAGCGAATGCTCTCGATCCAGCTCCGGAGCAAGAGTACCGCCACTCCGGCCACACCCGCCGACGCCGTCATGAGCTGGTCGAGGACGGCCGCGGACGCCTCCATCCCGGCGCTGCGGCGGACAAGCTCGGCGATCGCTTCGCGCGACAAGGGACCGAGCTGGATGGCGGCAATCCCCGTTCCGGCGGTCGGGCGATCGCAGGGCAGCAGAAGCAACAGCCGGCCGCTCGGCGGATTGCCGGCCACCGCGAGCGCCAGCATCTCGTCCTCGGGGGAACCGGCCAGCGCCAGGCAGAGAGGCCGGGTGCAAGCGCGCTGCTCCAGATC
>JADGRD010000164.1 GCA_017881285.1 Pseudomonadota bacterium
AGCAGCGTATCGAACCCAGCCGGGGTCATGCCATTCGCGGCGTCGAGGGTAAGCAGCATGCGCATGGCGTTCGCGCCCATCGCAGATGCTTGATCGATGTCCTGGGTCTGGCTCGTGCTCGCCACGACATCTTCCGCTCCACGCGCAATGACGACGTTGCCAGCGGAGTCGAGGATCTTGTTGCCAATGAGCTGAATGCTCGCGGTGCTCGCCGTGGCTCCGCCGGAGCCGGTCACGCCGCCCATGCCGGTGACGCCACCCGTGCTTCGAACGCCGCTGGCGCCGGTCGCGCCGCCCGTGCTGCCACCGCTTGCCCTAGAGCCGCCCGTCCCCCTTCTTCCACCCGACCCCGCCGCACCACCCACGCCGGTGCTCCCGCCGACACTGCCGGTGGTGCCGGCACCTACCGTCGTGCCGCCACTGGCCGTCGTGCCGCCAGCGCTTGTGCCACCCATGCTTCCGCCGTATCCGGGCACGGTCGTTCCCCCGCTTCCGGCCCCCGCCTGTCCATCGTAATCCGCGGGCGACGCGTTCAGGCATGCCGCCAAGGTGAAGAACAAAGTCAGGAAGATCGCCCCAAGGGACGAGATCCGCACAGATGTCGCTGTCATGTGTCCTCCTCACTACTCGCTGTGCACGCTTCTTCCCGAAGCCATCTTCCCTGGTCCGAGGTTCGTGTGCGGGGAGGCGCTCGCGCTACACCGAGTGCAGGAATGTTGTCGAGATCAAGGTTAGCATCCAAGTCGTGCGCTTGCCGTGAATCTCTGGACACCTACCCCATGACGTGGGGCGGCGATGACGTCGTACGCAAGAGAAAGAGGCGAGGTTGGAACAACCTCCCTACCGCTCGAACGCGCCAATGTCGGGACTGGTTCCGGTATAGGGCAGGCCAACGCCCAGGCCCGCCGTCCAGATGAGCGACGCATTCACCGTGATCTGGTTGGTGGCGTAGTCCACGCTCACGATGCGCGCCACCTGCGTCTGTCCCTGCAACTGGATGGGATCCCCTTCGACAATGCCAAAGCCATCGATGAAGTAGCTCGCATCCCGAACCGGTATCGCGGATCCCATGCCCGCGGTGCTGGTAGTCGTCAAGAACACACCCTGATCGATGGCCGGGCTGCCCGCCCGCACATGGAAGTCGAACTGATTCGGATTCGATACGTCCGGCGTTCCGTTGGTGTTGGTGAACAGCGGATCCGACGCGGACTTGACGTTGCCCGCCGGCAAGTCCACGGCCCCATTGCCGGAGGCGCCACGGTTGGCAGCGGTCTGGTAGAAGTTGCCGGCCAGCTCCTCGGAAGTGGGGTCGGTGTAGTAGAACGAAAGCGAGCTGACGTTGTTGTCCCAGAACAGGTTGTTCTTGATGGCGACGTTGGCAATCGGCGCTCCGCTGGTTCCGCTGGTGTGATCGAAAAGCAAGCCCGAGTTGTAGCGAACGTCCGATCCGGTCATAGTCACGGCGGTGTAGCCGTTGTGGAAGAAGACATTGTGGAAGATGTGGGTGTAGTCCGCGCTGTAGGACTGCCCGGAGCCCTCGTACAAGGTGATCCCGGGCCCGTCGTTGTCATAGATAAGGTTGTTGCGGACGATGTTCGACTGTGTCCGGATCGACATTCCGGTCGAGGTGTCGCCATCCGCGGGCACGCCGCCGTAGGCGATCACGTTGCCCTCGATGACGTTGCGGATGGCGAAGTTGCCGACGTTGTCCTCGATGATGATGTTGCGATCGGCGCACATGCCGTTGGTCTCCGGATGCGCGCAGGTTCCCGTCCAGTTCTCGTTGTGGAAGTAGTTGTTGCGAATGATGTTGCCGGGACTGTTGATCTCGAGCACGTGATGGCCACCGTGGTAGAAGGTGTTGTTCTCGATGAGGTTGAAGCTGCTCGCGTCGTAGGGAGGCCCGATCTCCCAATCGCCGAGAAACATGCCGCCAATCGCGCAGGGACCGCTACAGTCGGTCAGTGCGTACCCCACGCCGCCGGCCGAGCAGTTCTTGACCCAGTTGTGGTGCGAGTTCTCCGAGATGACAAGCCCGTCAGGCCAATTGGGCCGGGCGTTCGACCGGAGGTTCGTGAAGGTGCAATTGAAGACGCAGATGTGATCACTCGACTTGAGGCGCAGCCAGTAGTCCACGGTGTCCGCCGCGAGGCCCGCGAGCGTGAGGTAGGACCGACTTTGCAGGTCGATGGCCACGGCCACGCCACGCAAGACAACTACCTCGCCTCCGGCGCTCTGGAAGGTGATGCCGGCTGCCGCCGTCCCGCTTTGCTTCGGCGCGAGCGTGGTCGAGTAGGTTCCGCCGCGTAGATACATGGTGTCGCCGGGCGCGGCGCTGGCGTTGGCGGTCGCGAGGCTGCAAGCCGCGCTGTCCGCCAGTGCCGTGCTGCCGACGCAGGTTGTCCATGCCGCCGTGCCGGTGGAGCTCACCCAGTGGATGGCGCCGGCGCTTCCGAGACTGCCACAGCTCAAGAGGACCGCGCTCGAAGTGGTTCCTCCATCGACGATGGGCACGCCCGTGCCGGCGTCGTTGGCCGAGCCGCCCGCTCCACCGATCGCACCACCTTTGCCCGTAGCGCCGCCGGTGCCGCTCGCCCCACCGGGTTCGTCAGCGGCGGTCGCGCCATCCTTGCCGCCCGAGCCGCTGGAGCAGCCGACCGCGCCTAGCGCCAGGGCCGTGGCGCACACGCTCTCCAAAGACCACGCCGACAAAACCGAGACGAACCCATGCGTCTTCAAGAATGTCCACCCCATGCGTGTCCTCCGGCAAGGTTGAAGAGCCGATGCGCCGCTCAAATGGGAGGATAGCAGAATGCTGCTTTCGGTGGCGGAATGCCGCTAGCTGCAGGGGGCAGGGGCATGCCGGTCGTATGGAGAGATTATGGTAGAAAGATGGAGAGATTATGGTGGAGAGCCTGACCAGAGCGCGCAAGGTGAGGTGGCGAGGACATGATGGTGCATTGTTCACCATCCGCCTTCGGCAGTGAGGATGGTGAATACGGCGTGAAAATTCGACTGGTTTATCCAGATCCGAACCCTCGCGTTGGGCTAAGCGGGCGAAAGGTCGAGAGTTCGGCGCTGCAGCTCTTGGCGGCCATTACGCCGGCGGCGCACGAGGTCTCGATCGTACAAGAACATCTGGGTGACCAAGTTCGTTTCGACGACGCGGATGTCGACCTGGTTGGCGTCTCCGCCATGACGATCCAGGCCCGCCGCGCCTACGAAATCGCGGACGGCTACCGCAGCGCGGGAAAGGCTGTGGTTCTGGGCGGAATTCACCCATCCGTGCTGCCCGACGAGGCTCTCCAGCACGCAGACGCCGTGGTCGTCGGCGAAGCGGAGCCGGTGTGGCCGCGGGTCCTGGCCGATGCGGCGAACCATCGCCTACACGGTATCTATCGGGGGCAGGAATACGCAGACCTTGGCCTGCTGCCCAACTACCGGCGCGATCTGTTCCCCAAGCGGTCGACCTTCTCGCTCGGGACGGTGCAGGCGGCGCGGGGCTGTCCCTACGACTGTTCTTTTTGTTCCGCCACCCTGTTCGCCGGCCGCAAGTATCGCTTTCGCCCGGTGGAGAACGTGATCGCGGAAATCAAGGGAATGAAGAATCGCCTCATCTTCTTTCTCGATGACAACATCTTCTCCAGCGAGCCGTATTGTCGTGAGCTCTTCTTCGAGCTCAAGAAGCTGAATGTCATCTGGGTCGGGCAAGCTTCCCTGCATCTGACGGCGGACAACCCCGACCTGCTCAGTCTCGCCGCGAAGAGTGGTTGCTTCTCCCTCTTTGTGGGCATCGAGTCGCTTGCCGAATCCAACCTACGGGCCACCCATTCGCTGGCCAAGAACGGGGTGAGCACCCCCGCGGCCATGGGCAAGAGCATCCAAGTCCTGCATGACCACGGCATCATGGTCATGGCCGGAGTGATCTTCGGGTTTGACGACGACGATCCGGGCGTCTTCGCCCGGACGCGTGCGTTCCTGGGCGACCATCGCGTGGGACACGGATCTTTCTCGGCGCTGACCCCCTTCCCGGGTACCAGGCTATTCGATGAATTGCATGCCCAATCACGCATCACGACCTACGACTGGTCGAAATACGACGGAGCGACGGCGGTGTTCTTGCCGAAGCTGATGAGCCCGGCTCAATTGCAGGAGGGCACCCGCGCCATGGGCGTGGAGTTCTACAGCACCCCCAAGATCCTTCGCCGCCTCTGGGTGAACCGGCATCATCCCGTGATCTACCTGGGGACCAGCTTTGCTTCGCGGCATTCGTGCCGGGTGGACAACAACGTGCCCTTCTTGACCTCAAGTGGCAGCTGGAGAAGGAGCCGCGAGAAACTCCCCCTGCCCGAGCTCGAAGCATCGGCGGAACCAGGGCTTCTGGCGGCGTCCGGCCCGGGCGGCGCCCCAACTTGACACCTTCGCGGAAAGTCAGCATCAAACCCGGAACCGGACGGCGCCGGTACGCAGGGTAGCGTGCAATCGGGCCGCCTTTCTGGAGAGCTGCTCATCCTCACGAATTCATGCCAGGAGTCTCGCGATGTGTTTTCGGGCATCACGAGGGTAGACTCGCGCGCATGAAATCGCACCACCGTTCCGATTTGCAGCGCATCGCACACCAGGCCATGCTCGACCGCGGGCTCGAGACCGAGTTTGCCTCGGACGCGCTCGGGCAACTGGACGCGATCCGCGGGCCAGCGGTGGCGGACGGCGAGATCGAAGATCTGCGCTCCCGGCTGTGGTGCTCCATCGACAACGACGACTCCGAGGACCTTGACCAGCTCACGGTGGCCGAAGACCTGGGCAACGGGGCGGTCAGGATCCTGGTCGCGGTGGCTGATGTCGACGCGCTGGTGGCGAAGGCCACGCCCATCGACCGGCACGCGAGCAAGAACACGGTCTCGGTCTACGTGGCCGGGCACGTCTATCCGATGTTGCCGCAGCGGCTGTCCACGGATCTCACCTCGCTGAACCCGGACGCGGACCGGGTCAGCCTGGTCGTCGCCTACGTGGTCAAGCCCGACGGCAGCCTGGGCGAAAGCTCGGTCAGGCGCGCGCTGGCGCACAACCGGGCCAAGCTGGCCTACAACGCGGTGGCGGCCTGGCTAGACGGACTGGGGTCGCTGCCCGAGCCGGCGGCGCGCGTGCCGGGCATGGACGCGCAGTTGCGCGCCCAGGACGAGGTGGCCGCCCGGTTACGGCGCTTGCGCCACGAGCACGGTGCGCTGGATCTGCAGTCGCTGGAATCGCGTGCTGTGTTCTCGGGCGACGCGGTGGTGGGTTTGCACGCGGACAAGCCGAATCGCGCCAAGTGGCTGATCGAGGAATTCATGATCGCGGCCAACGGCGTGGTGGCACGCTTCCTGGCGGACAAGGCGCGTCCGTCGCTGCAGCGGGTGGTGCGCTCGCCCGAGCGCTGGGCGAAGATCGTGGACAAGGCCGCCGAGTACGGCGAGTCGCTCCCCGCCGACCCCTCGGGCATGGCCCTGGAGGCGTTCCTGACCCGGCGGCGCGCGGCGGATCCGTTGCGCTTTCCCGATCTGTCGCTGGTGATCGTCAAGCTGATGGGCTTGGGCGAGTACGTCGTGGAACGCCCGGGTGAGGCGCCGATCGGGCACTTCGGCCTAGCCGTGACCGACTACGCGCACGCCACCGCGCCCAATCGCCGCTTCCCCGATCTGGTCACGCACAGACTGCTGAAGGCGGCGCTGGCCAGCGCACCCTCGCCGTACAGCGTGGAGGAGCTCGGCGCGCTGGCCAGCCACTGCACCGTGCAGGAGGGCGCCGCCGCCAAGGTCGAGCGCCAGGTGCGCAAGTCGGCCGCGGCGCTGCTGCTGGAACAGCGGGTGGGCGAGAGCTTCGACGGCGTGATCACCGGCGCTGCCGACAAGGGCACCTGGGTGCGCGTCTTCGACCCGCCGGTCGAGGGCCGGGTCGAGCGCGGCGCCGAGGGCATGCGCGTGGGCGACAAGGTGCGCGTCCGCCTGCTCTCCACCGATTTCGAGCGCGGCTTCATCGACTTCGAGCGCGCCCGCGGGGCATAGATGCGCCCGTCGGTGAATCGAAGAATTGAAGCAGTAGTGCCAGTCCCTGACCGAGCTATCGCCTGCGACGGCGCAAGAGAAGGAGCGCCGAGGCCGCGATGATCAAAATGGATGGTGCGGGCACGCTTCCGTGCGAGCCGAGGTTGCACGTGCAGCCAGGGGAGCTGCCGCCGGACGGAACGGTGCTGTCGGTACCCGTAGAACCACCTGAGCCGCTCGCCCCACCCTTGCCAGTCGCCCCGCCGGAGCCAATCGAACCACCCGTGCCAACCGCGCCGCCCGAGCTAGTCGCGCCACCCGAGCCAGTCGCGCCGCCCGAGCCGCTCGCCCCACCCAAGCCATTCGCACCGCCCGAGCCAGTTGCACCAGCGGAGCCGCTCGCGCCGCCCCTGGCAGTCGCACCACCGGAGCCGCTCGCGCCGCCGGTGGCCGGACGCGCATCCCCGCTGGTGCCGGCGTCCTGCCTTCCCGTCGCGCCCCCTGCGCTGGTCGTACCGCCCGCGCCCGTCGCGCCACCCGAACCAGCGCCACCCATGCCCGTCGCACCGCCAGTTCCCGTTGCGCCGCCCGCGCCACTGCCGGTCTCACCGTAGAAGGTCACGGCCCCGGTTCCCACCCCCTTGTTAACCCAGCCGCGGCGCTCGAAGGCGACGATCTCGAGTATGTGCCCGGCATAAAGGCCCTTGCCATCGTCGCTGGTGTCCGGCTCGTTCCACTTGACGAGAGGAATCAGCGCCGAGGTCACCGTGGCGTCGTCCTTGTCGACAATGCCCAGCGCAGCGGCGCAGGCGGCCTTCGCGAAGACCGTGCTGCCCTGTGCCCCAGCTTGAACGCTGGCCTTCTGTGTGGTGTCCCCCATGAGATAGAGCGCCGCCTTGGCGATCGTGGCGAGCTCAGTGCTCCCGCTGGCTTGTGACTGGAGGAAAGTCTTCGCAGTCGCGTCGTCCCCCAGGTAGCCCAGGATGAACATGGCATAGCCGGCGAATCCCACGTCCGCGTCGTTTACCGCGCACTGCAGACGGGCGCGGAAAACGGCGGCACGCGCGCCCAGGGACGCCTTGCGAACCGCCAGCTCGCCCCCGGCCCACAGGTGCACGTAGTCGTACTTCGATCCCGAGCCCGAGGTCGGTTTGGTCGTGGGACAGCTCGTGCTCGCCGTGTCCTTGCAATAGGACGGAGACACGGCATCACTGCCCGAGTTCCAGGAGGCCCGTCCCGAGCAATAGAGTTGCAGGAGCTTATCGAGGCCGACGTTGACGTCCTCGAAATCCGCCATGGCCTGGTATTGCAGCGACCGTCCTTGGTCGAGGCCCGGGGTGTCGAGGCCGGGCGGGGGCGAGGCCGGGTAGAGCGTACCGTCCTTCTTCACGATCATCACCGCCTTCGCGCCCGAGCTCGGGTAGCGGCCGCTC
>JADGRD010000165.1 GCA_017881285.1 Pseudomonadota bacterium
CGCGCTACCCGCGCCTGCGTGCCTACGTTGACCACAACTACCGGCCGGTGGATGTCCGCGCGGGCGTCGTCTTGTATCGGCGGCTGCGGGAGCGGATGAGGTAGACCGTGGTGGCCACGACCGCAACCGGGATCACGTGGGTCAGGTGATACGTCAAAGCATAGAGGATGGCGACGTCGCGAGGCGCACCGCACAGGACCAGGGCCATGGTGGCGCCGGCTTCGAAGGTGCCAAAATTCCCGGGCAAGGTCGGAATGACGATGGCGGCGTTGATGCCCAACAGGGTCAGCAACGCCGTGTGGAAACTGGGCTCGAGATGGAAGGCGCCCTGGAACAGCAAAAGCATCACGATCTCGCTGCCCCACCCGAGCAGGGACAAAGCAGCCATGACCGCCACCCGGCGGAAAGTCGAGGCCTGCAATCCTGACGACAGCGCGCGCTGGACGCGCGGCCAAGGACCCAACCGCGGCACGAGGATACGACCGACGCCGAGCAAAGCGACATAGGCCGCCACGGCCAGGCCCGAAAGACATAGGGCCAGCATCCCGAGATTGGTCATGAGCGCGGTGACGAAGATCAGGAGGGCGAGTGCCAACACCTCGGCGCCGCGCTCTGCCCACGTGCTAGCATAGTCGACGGCGAGCTGGCCTTGCTCGAGTTGGCCCTGCCGTCGCAGGCGTGCCGAGCGCACCAGGTCCCCGCTGCCGAACCCGATCGCGGCATTGGCCAGCAGTCCCTCGAGGGTTGCGGCCAACACTTGGCGGAAGGGCGGGGGCGCGGTCAAGGCCACACGCCAGCGCAAGGCTTTCACCGGCAGATACACGGCGAAGTTGAGCAGAATCGTTAGCGTCACCGCCCACGGCGCGCTCGCCGAGAGTTGAACCGTCCACGGTTTCTCTCGCCACAAGACCACGGCCAGCAAGCCGAGCGGCAGACAACGCAGGGCGATGGTCCAGCGCCGATGAATCACGCGCCATCCAGCGTCAAGAAGGTGAACCCATCGGCACGCAGTCGCTCGAGGATGCGCGGCAACGCCGCAAGCATGGACTCGATATCAGGGTGCTCTTCGTCGCCGCGGCCGTCGTGGAGCAGCAGCACCATGCGCGAGCAAGCGAAACGCGTCGCCCGTCTCACCAGAATCTCGGGATCCGGTCGATCGGTATCCCAGATACCGCGGCTCCACGCCCAAAGTTGGCAGCCCAGCTTGCGCGCCGCTCGCAAGGTGGCCGCGCTCTTCCTACCGTGGGGCGCGCGATAGAGACGGGCGGGCGGCACCCCCAAGGCCGACAACTCGCCTATCGCGGTCGACAGTTCGCGCTCGACGGACGCCTCGCTGTCGCGGTGAACCTTCTTGTGGGTGACCCCGTGAATCGCGACGGTGTGGCCTTGCTCGGCCACTCTGCGCAGCACGTCGGGATGGCGGCGGGCGTTGGCGGCCAGCACGAAGAAAGTCGCCTTGACCTGGTAGCGTCCCAGAATCTCGACCACGCGCCCGGTATTCGCGCTCGGCCCGTCATCGAAGGTGATGGCACAGGCGCGTTCCGGCCGCCGAGGAAGTCGCCAGTGAACGCGGCCGAGCGGATCGAACGCCGGGATTTCTCTCCACGCGACCATTCCTCCCAGCAGGGCCGCCGTCGCCAGAATCGCGATCTTTCCCCAAGTGGTCGCTACCGGCAGCCCGAGTATCAGCCCAACGCCCGCCAAGGCCGCGAGGACAATGAGTCCGCGGTTCACCCACGCCCGGGCCTTGGCCCCCATGGTTACGCTGCGGCCTTCGAACCCCAGCCCGTCAACTGGGCCGGCGGTCCAGCGACGCGCTGGAAAACATCGAGAATCCTGCTCCCGATCCTGGCCCAATCGAATGCGTCGGCAATGGCTCGCCCGGCCGCGATGCGCTCGCCCTGGTCCCGCCGCATGGTATCGCGCACGGCCTCGGCAAATGCTTCGGCGCTGTTGTCCTTGGCCACGATCACGTTCGACCAATGCTCGCCCGCCCGATCGGTTCCGAGGGCAGGCAGCGCCACGACGGGCAAGCCCGCGGCAAATGCCTCCAGCACCATAATGGAGAATCCAACGGCTCGCGCCGGCAGGAGGAACACCGAGGACGAGGCGAGTAGCTCCGGACGCTGGTCGTAGATCGCACCGACGAATTCGACTCGCCCTCGTAGCTGCGGCGGTACCTTCGCTTGCAGCTCGCCTCGCATGGGGCCGTCACCTGCCATGAGCAGTCGCACGTCTGGCAGAGAGGGCGCGATGCGGGCGAAGGCCTCGATCGCCACATCGGGCCCGTTGCGTTCTTCGAGCCGGCCGAGATAGACGAGATTTCGCATACCGGGCCGAAGATATCGGGGGGTCGGGCTCGCTCGCCAATACGCTACGTCGACGCCATTCGGGATGATGGTCGATGGGAAGTCGGCATAGCGACACATCGATTCTGCCGTGGCCTCGGAAACCGCGATGACCGCGGCGGCGCGACGAAAGACCCATCGGTAGTATGCCGCCACCCGGTGTCGCCAACGCGCATCGGGAAAGCACGAGTGCAGCGTCAACACCTTGGGCCCACGGAACAGCGAGAGTCCCCAGAACGCCAAGCCAAAGTCACAGGGCCCGTGGATGTTGAGTAGATCGAACTGCCCCTTGCGAAGGGCGCGGTAGAAGTTGTAGGCCGCCAGGGGGCCGATGGTGGCTTGGGTGAAGGTCCCCCCGGTACCAAAGCTGCGCGCGCGCCCCACACGAATCACGCCTCGCTCGGCGTCCTCGGGCCCAGGCGCGGCCGAGGGGCTTGGGCGTCCGGTCAGAATCGTGACCTCCACACCTTGACGGTGCAGAAGGTTACGCAGATGGCGTACGTGCTCCTGAATGCCTCCAAGGTTGGGGAAGTAGCTCTCGGCTACGATACCGACGCGGAGAGGGCGCATGGGGCGATAGTGACCTCATTATCTTAACCCCACGTGCTGGTCAAGCCCGGGAATGCGTGAAGTCCTGCTCATTGACGCGGTGGTTTGCTCTGCGGCCGAGATCAAGGTCACATGGGCTATGGCCGGGAAGAGCCGGGGGCGGGCGTCTCTCGGACGTAGATCTCGAGCTCGCCTGCTGCGAAACTGCGATGATAGCGCTCGGGGAGCATGGGCCGGGCTTCGGGTGGAATGGCCCAGGTAAGCACGTGACTGAAACGGGGCTCTGCTTGACGCCAGAAGGCGTTCCACAGTTCGCGCCAGGCCGCCGTACACGCCGCGTCCACGGGGAACTGGTGGAGGGTTTTGCACACCTGCGCTGGGGTCCCTTGTAGCTCGGCGAATCGGTCGAGGGCAGGTGGGATGAGCGCACGCGGCGGAAAGTCCCGGTAGCTGATGGGGTAGGAGCGTTCCACCGCGAAGACCAACGGCGCGGACGTGTCTTTCACCACCGTGTAGTAGCCCCAGGCGTGGGCCAGGCTTGCCGTGAAATCACTGGTCTTGCTTTGCTCGAACAGCAACGGAAGCAACGTGGCTCGCGCCGGCACGGCGTCCATTCCGGCCGTGAAGGCGGCTCTGTCGTGGTCCAGCCGAACGTAGTCGATACCCATGACGGCCGAGAAAGAAAGCGCGCAGGCCGCGAGCACGACCGCGACCGGCCGGGGCAGTGTGCTTGGAGCTCGCAATGCAAGCCCCGCCCACAAGAACGGAACCAGCCGGCAGTTGAGGTACCACCAATTGCTCAGCATCACGGGCAAGGCGACGTAAGCGCCCGCGAGAACCGCCATTGCCGGCAGCGAGAAGAACGGGCGCGCCTCACGTTCAGACGCGGGAACCCTGGGAGGGTTCCCGCCCCCTCCCGCGATGGACTCCGCCGGGCCAAGCCCGGCTCTGTCCACACGTTCAGATTCGGGAACCCTGGGAGGGTTCCCGCCCCCTCCCGCGATGGACTCCGCCGGGCCAAGCCCGGCTCTGTCCACGCGGTGTTTCCAAACAAACCATGGTAGGAGCAGCGCCGGGACGATGGTCATGCTTCCCCACCACGTGAGTGCGCCGGAGGCATCGAGCCAGAAGTGGCCAACGATCTCCCACGGATTGAGGTAGGAAAACGCGGCTGCGGCCACGGCCGAGGCATGCTCGGCCTTGACCAAGTGCTGGTATGCAGCCCCGAGGAACAGAATCCCAGCCGGCGCAAGCGGCGACAGAAGTGCGAGGCTGGCCGTGATTCGTGCGTGCCAGGTGGACCGGGTAGCGGCGTGCAGGGCGACGAGCCCGATCACGACCGCAAGGGGAAACGGGTGCGCGTACCAGAGCCCAAGCGAGAGAGCGGCGATGCCCAGGCCACGCATCGGGGTCGGGCGCTCTCGTTGCCGATCGATCACCGTCAACAGGATCAGCGAGAGAGCGAACGCCAACGCGAAGTTCAGCATTCCCATGGAAACGAAGAAGCCGTGCACCAAGGGCCAGACGAACAGTGTCGCGACGAGCATGCGGCGCCGCCCGGCAAAGCGAAGCACGAAGAGCGGGAGGGCGAGCGCGCTTGTGGCCAAGACGATGGCGGTGAAGACTCGCGCGGCGCCGAACAGACCGTGGCTACCCACCATGTACAGCCAGAGGGTGAGCAGGGAATTCGACTTGAAGAAACCGTTGAAGACGTACTCGGGATAGAGCTCGGGATGCGCGACGATGTGCGCCGTGGCCACGTGATTGGGCAGATCCTGGAGTGGCGGCAGATCCACGAGCACCAGCGGCCACGCGGCCAAGGCGAAGAGCAGCAGCGCAACGAGCAAGGTCAGCCGCGCGTCAGAAAGACCTGCCAGCCTCTGTACCAGGAAGCGGATCCCCGACGCGGGAGGCGCGGGACGCGGAGACGATTCGCTGGGGTCAGGGTCGATCACGAGAGCAGTCTACCTCGGCTCGTTCTTCGGATGTCACGGATGTCGCAGGACTTCGCGCCACTTCGTGGCCGAGGCCCGTGCATACGGAAGCTGCTTGATATAGCCTCCGGCCACCAGGACTTCCGAGATGCAGTGCAATGATGACAAGCCCCCGATCGAGGCGCCTACCCGTAGTGCCTTGCCCGGAGAGACAAGGCAGGGATCCCGCTATTTCGTGCTGCTCGCTATCGCCGGCTTCTTCCTCGCGCGCATCCCCGTGCTCCCGCGTCGGCTCTTCGATCCCGACGAGCTCGAACATGCCCACGCGGCCTGGTGTGTGTTCAAGGGCATGATCCCTTACAAAGATTTCTTTGAGCATCACACCCCCTTCTACTACTACGCGCTGAGTCCGTTCTTCCAGTGGTTCCACGTCGACTTGTCCTTCGAAAGCGCGAGACATTTCCTCATCTTCGGCCGCGGCCTGTCCGTCGTTCTGGCGATCCTGGCGGTTCTCCTCATCATCCCGATCGGACGCTTGCTGGAAGATCGCAACGTAGGGCTTTGGGCCGGTCTGCTTCTTGCGGTTCAGCCCTTCTTCTTCCAGAAGACCGTCGAGATCCGCCCTGATGTGCTCGCCCTTCCGTTCTTCCTCGGCAGCCTTGGGTTTTTGCTGCGCGGGCTTGCCAGAACGACGGATTTGGCGAAGAGAAGTCTCTGGTCTTTCCTCGCAGGGGGCCTTTGCCTCGGGGCCGCCATCCTGTGCACACAGAAGATGCTCTTCGCGCTCCCAGGCTTGCTGGCAGGCCTCGGCATCTGGGCGCTGTTTGCTGGAACCAAACTTGGGCTGGGCTCCCGGATCCTTGCGGCCATGGCTTTCCTCCTCGGCCTTTGTGTTCCAACCACCCTGACCTGGGCCGCGTTTGCCCTTCATCATGGCGGCGGCGAATTCATTGCGAACAACTTTCTCCTCAATTCCAAGTGGAAACACGTTTCCCACGAACAGATCCTTCGATTCTTGGAAACCAGTTGGCCCGTGCTGGTTCTCTTCCTATTGGGAGCTTCGGTATCTCTGCATCGCTTCTTCCGTTCCGAGCAGCGTCCGTATGGGGGCTTCCTGTTGTTGTGCACCTTGCTTGGACTCATCGCCGGAATCCTCGTCGTACCCGGAGCACACCGACAGTACTATCTCATGCCGTTGCCGATCGTCTGCCTGTTTGCCGCCAAAGGACTCTTCTTCCTCGTTGAACGCGCGCGAGAACGCGCGCGCGGGTGGCTCCTCATTGTCGCGACGATCCCGTTGGCGGTTCTGCCGGTTCTCCACCTGCGAGATTCGTTCACGTCGCGAAACGACGCTCAACTCGCGAGACTCCGTTACGTCTTCGAAAGCACGAAGCCAACGGACGTGGTGATGGACGGCATTGAAGGGAGCGGGGTATTTCGTCCGCATGCGCTCTACCACTTCTTCCTTCACGCCGAAATACTGGACATGCTTTCCCGAGAACAGGTCGATGCCTACGTGGACGCTCTGGAGAGCGGGAAGATTCGGCCGAGACTGATTGCGCTGGACGAGAACCTGATTGCCCTGGGGACAAGATTCCTGAGATTCGTGAAGAGAAACTATGAAAGCAGCGACGGCTTCTTCTACTTCTCGAAGAATCGCAATCCGTAGTCCTTGCGCAGCCCAATGACCAGGCGTCCTTGCCGGTGCACCGTGGGAAAATGGTGCTCGATCAACGCCAACGCGGGCTGGGGTGCGTCCCAGACCAAGACGTGTGTGTAGCGTTTCTCGGCGCTCGTCAGATAGCTGTCCCACGCCTCGGCCCAAGCCAGGCCACAATCTTCGGGCACGATTGCGGCCTCGCGTAGCAGCATCTCGCACCACCCTTCGGCCGAGCGCATGGTGCGGGGCATATTCTGAATGACGTCGTGATGAAAGCGCGGCGGTGGCAAGCGCCGGTACTGGACCGCGTCCACGCTGCGCGAGGCCCACAACAGGTCGGCGCTCGTCCCTCGCTCGATGGTGTAGTGGCCCCAGGCGTGCAGGACCGGTTCGATCGCGTCGCTCGGAGATTTCACGGAAAACAAGAGCGGCAAGAGTCGAGCACCCCTCGCGACGAAGGGCAGTCCCGAGCGGAACTCGGCCAAATCGGCATCCATCCGCAGCATCGCCAGGCCGTTGCCCGCGGAACCGGCGATCCCGGCACAGACCAGCAACGCGACCAACTTGCGCGACAGCCTCGCCGGCGCTCGCACCAGCAGCGCGAGCCAAAGAAAGGGCACGAACCGGGTGTTGAAATAGGCCCAGGTTGGAAACATGAAGGTCGGCAGACTGACATAGCCGACGCTCAATGCGACGAGCGCGCTGGTGGATAGAAGTTGCGGGCTCTGCGTGCGTCCGCGCCGGGCGACCAGGACAAGCAAGATCAGCGCGGGCACCAGCGCCGCGAGTCCCCAGTAGCTCGAGCCGAGAGCGAAGTTGCGGAGCCCCATCCAGAGCAGCTGCGGCAACCCCATCCATTCGGTCTTTGCCAAACCGGCGAGGTGGGCACCTGCGCCGTCGATCGCCGGC
>JADGRD010000166.1 GCA_017881285.1 Pseudomonadota bacterium
CTTCGCGGTCTCGTCGAGGTACCACTCGCCGGCCTGATCCAGCATCTCCAGCGCGTTCTCGAAGTAGTAGGCCCGCCCCGACCCCCAACCTACCTGATCCATCCGAGGGTTGGGCCGCACGAAGACCATGGGAGATTCGGGGCTTTGGAACTTCACGAGCGCGGTGGTACCCGAGCTCGTAATAGACGCAATACGCAGGGTGCTGTCCCCCCAGGCGATGTTGATGTGCATCTCGACCTTGGTGAGATTGTTCCAGGTCGCGACGGCCGAGCTCGGGACCTGCACGTTGTTCGCGGTCTTGTCCCAGCCGGAGAGCCGATTGAAGTTCGGGGCACCGTTCGCCCCGAGGTTCGGGGTGCGCGCACGGATGGCTTTGACGCCGTTGACGTAGAGCTGCCGGAAGGCCGTCGTGCCCGCGCTCGCCGAGTAGATGTTGGTGGTGGCGTCAGACACCTTCCAACCAGTGATGGGCGTACCTCCGGTGATGAGCGGCCGTTCGTTCTGGTATGCCATGTACTTGACGTAGAACCCGCCGCTGCCGGAATCGGCATTGGCAAACGTCAAGGTGCTCGCCAGCTGATAAGTCCCGCCGCGCAAGTAGACTGTAAGGTCGGCGGTCATGTTGCTGTTCTTCGTGCGCGCGAGATCGCGCGCTTTCGCCACCGTCTTGAGCGGCTGGTCAAGAGTGCCGGGGTTGGAATCATCGCCGTCCGGAGCGACGTAGATAGCGCCCGCGACCCCGGTTCCCCCGGCACCGCTCGCGCCACCCGAGCCGGTCCGTCCGCCCGACGCAGCGCTGCCGCCAGTGCCGGTGACGCCGCCTGAGCTCGTCGTGCCGCCCGCGCCAGTGCTGCGTCCCCCGGAGCCAGTTCCGCCCGTGGCCAGCATGCCGCCGGTCTGCGAGCTGCCGCCGGTGTTGCCGGAGGAAGCCCCACCGGTCGCACCGCCGCGCCCCGTTGTTTGGGTACCGGTCCCGCCCGTGGGGCCCAGGGTTCCACCCGAACCTGCCCCACCGGCTCCTCCGCTGGCGCCGGAAGTTGATGAAGTGCCTCCGGTTGCCGTGGAGCTGCCGCCGGCCCCGCCGGTCGAGGTGCCTCCCGATCCCGCAGACGAGCTTCCCCCTTGCGAGCTCGTCGTGCTGCCGCCGGAGCCGCCCGCGCCTGCGCCGCCCGAGCCGGTCTGCGGCGTTGACGAGGTGGAACAGGACATCGAGACGACCGTGAAACCGAGGACGGCGATGACCAGAACCGAATGTTTCATTGGGAGCTCCGAATGCGCTTTCTTCAATTGTGGCGTCCCCGTACGAACCGCCGGGTGGGCGAACCGAACCGCGGGGCAGCACATAGACGCGGGGGCGGTCGTATTCCGGGTCAACGATCGGCAGGTCGGGAGGTTTGGCGCAGAGCGGCGTTGGCCAAGCCTATCGATCTGGATTTCGCCCCTGCAAAGTGTCGATTGTTGACCCGAAATTCGAGGGTGCCTTCGTCTACTCGCTGCTTCGCTCGCTGCTTCGCTCACCAGCTCAGCTGTTTCGCGTTGCTGCAATTCCAAAGACGACGTGTCTCGGAGGTTCCCCTCATGAAGAATCCCATCCTGGCCATCCTTGTCCTGGGCTTCACCGCGGTCTCCGCGTCCTGTTCCGGCGACGGCAGCCGCGGCAATGGCAGCGGCGGTACACAAGCTGGGGGCACGACCGGCCCGGGAGGGACCACCGCAGTCGGAGGCGCGACCGGCTCTGGGGGGCAGCCGGGAACGGGTGGAGAAGGCGCTACCGGTGGCCGCACTGGCTCTGGCGGTACGACGACCACAGGTGGCCAGACCGGCTCCGGAGGTACGACGGCGACCGGTGGCGGCGCTGGGCAGACGGGCTCGGGAGGAACGACCGGCTCCGGAGGCACGACGGCGACCGGTGGGGGCGCTGGCCGGACGGGCTCGGGAGGGACGACCGGCTCCGGAGGCGTGACTCCGACCGGTGGGGCAGGTACCACTGTAACGGGCGGCAGCTTCGGCCGGGACGCCGGGCCTGATGTACCAGGCGCGACCGGCGGCGTTGGCACGGGCGGCAGCTCGGGAACGGGCGGGGGCGGGGGGACTGGCAGCGGCGGCTCCGCGAACGGAGGCAGTGGTGGCGGCACCGCTGGCGGCAGCGGCACGGGGACACCTTCGCCGAGTACCGGCTGTGGCAAGACCCCAACGCTGACGAGCGGTTCGCGTACGCTTTCGAGCCGCAGCTTCATGCTGAGGATTCCCAGCAACTACGACAACAATCACCCGTACCCGTTGGTCTTCGCGTTCCACTGGAATGGCGGCACCATGGGCGATATCGACGGCGGCGGATCCAGTGGATACACTTGGTCCTACTACGGACTTCGGGAACAGGCGGACAACAGCACGAATTCCAAGATGATCTTCGTCGCGCCCCAGGGCAACGGCAACGGCTGGGCCAATTCCGGCGGCCAGGACCTGACCTTCGTCGACGACATGCTCAAACAAATCGAGGGAGATCTTTGTGTCGACACGACGCGGGTTTTCTCCATGGGTTTCAGCTACGGCGGCGGCATGAGCTACGCCATCGCGTGTGCCCGGGCAAAGGTTTTCCGTGCGGTCGCGGTCTACTCCGGCGCGCAGCTCAGCGGGTGCGACGGCGGCAATGATCCCATCGCCTACATCGGGATTCATGGCGTCAGCGACACAACATGCGCTATTTCTGGCGGACGATCGCTGCGCGACAAGTTCGTCAAGAACAACACCTGCACCGCTCAAAGTCCGCCAGAGCCAAGCGCGGGCAGCGGGAAGCATACCTGTACTTCCTACACCGGATGCTCGAGCGGGCATCCCGTCCGCTGGTGCGCGTTCGACGGAGGTCACACCCCGGGCAATGTGGATGGCGGCGGTGACGACGGCGCCAAGACCTGGACCAAGGGCGAGGTGTGGCAGTTCTTCACGCAGTTCTAGAGCACCGGGGGTAGGGGCGCCTCCGGTCAAAACGTTCTGCCCGCGCCAGCCGTAGAAAATCAACCGGCCAAGTTTGTAGAAGCCGAACATGCAGAAGTTTCGGCAGCACGATGGAAAAGTTGCTCGGTCACGGCCACGTCTACGGCTACGTCTACGACCTCCTTCTTCACCCAACGGGTGGCGGCTTCGTCGCACAAGAAGCCAAGCACAACGGCTGGCCACGCCCTGATCCCGCGCCTTGGCGCAGGATCAGAGGCGTCCGGGCCGGCCTTGACTTGCCTGGACCGGGACGCTAGGACTTGCGGCATTCCGGGTTGAGGCCGCCGCTGGCTCCCGGGCCGAGCCCTGAACCAAGTGAATCAGAAGCCCAACCCTCCGCCCGACCCTGGTGCTCGCCCGATCGATAGCGCGGAGCCACAGGGCGGCAATTCCCAGGGGCTGCGCTCGAAAGTGATGCGCGGGTCGGTGTGGACCCTGGTGGGCTACGGCAGCAGCCAGGCGCTGCGCCTGCTCAACAACCTCATCCTGTGGCGGCTGCTCTACCCCGAAGCCTTCGGGCTGATGGCCATCGTCAGCGTCTGCCTCGTCGGCCTGTCCATGTTCTCGGACATCGGCATCGGCCCCAGCATCGTGCAGCACGAGCGTGGCAACGACCCGGACTACCTCAACACGGCCTGGACGATCCAGGTCATCCGCGAATTCCTCCTCTGTGCCGTGGCGTGCTTGATGGCCGCCCCCATCGCCGCTTTCTATCACGAGCCGCAGCTCGCCGCCCTGATCCCCGCGGCGGCGCTGGCGGCGGTCGTCTCGGGGTTCAATTCCACGCGGCTTTTCACCGCGACGCGGACGATTTCCTTGGGCCGCATCACCGTCATCGATCTCGTCGCACAGGCCGCGAGCCTGGTGGTGATGATCGGGTGGGCGTGGCTGGAGCGCTCGATCTGGGCGCTCATTGCCGGCAGCGTGGCGTACAACGCCATCCGGATGGTCCTGAGCCACACCACCATGCTGCCGGGGATCCGCAACCACTTCCGTTGGGATCCGACCTGCGCGCGCGCAATGCTGCATTTCGGCCGGTGGATCTTCTTCAGCACGCTCCTGACCTTCATCGTCATGCAGTCGGATCGGCTCATCTTCGGCAAACTGATTCCCATGGGGCTCCTGGGCGTCTACAGCGTCGCGACGACCTGGGCCGGCATGCCCTTCGCCATCATCGGCCGGATCTACAGCACGGTTCTCTTCCCCTTGCTCTCGCGCATCCACAACGAGGGCACCAGTTTCTCCCGGGTCCTGCGCAACACCCGCCGGCCCTGGGTGATCCTCGCGGGCTGCGCCACCGCCTGCCTGGTCAGCGCGGGGCCGACGCTCATCCACCTGCTCTACGAGGCGAAGGCCGAGAAGGCCGGCTGGATCATCCAGATGCTCGCCTCCGGCGTCTGGTTGCTTTCGCTCGAGGCGGCGAACAGCATCGCGTTGCTCGCCCTGGGCCAGCCCAAGTGGATGGCGGCCGGGAATGCCGCTAAGCTGGTGGGCATGGTGCTGCTGATTCCACTCGGTTACTCGACGTTCGGCTTCCCCGGGGCGGTCGCCGCCCTTGCCAGCACGGAGCTTCTCCACTACACGGCGACCGCCGTGGGCGCCCACCGGCGCAAGGTCGCATGCGTGAGCCAGGACCTGTGGTTCACCGGCCTGGTGTTGCTGACGACCGCGGCGGGCCTGGCCGTCGCCCGGTGGATCGCACCCGCGGTGCGGTCGATCGGATTCCGTCCCGCCAAGATCGGCACCTTCCTCGAACTCGTGCTCATCACCACCACCGCGAGCCTGGCTTGGGGCTACGCCTATTGGCTGCACCGACGGCACTGGAGCCGCGCCGGCGAGCCCGCGACCGCGCCGGAGGCGCCCGCCCATGCGTGAACCAAACACACTCCCTCGCCGAATGGCGATCGGCATCCTGGTACTGGTGGCCGGCGTGGCGCTCGCCATGGCCGCCGCGCGCGCCGCGCGCCACACGGAAGACAAACGCCCAGTGTCGGCCGGGAAGCCCGCCGCCACGCCAACAAGCCACGACGCCCCGCCCGTCCACACCGCGCGGAGCGACCCCCGTTCGCCCATCGGCTACAACCTCGACTTCCCGGGCGACTGGTCCCTGCTCCGCCCCTTCATCGATCTCATGCACAACGCGCGGCCTTGGGCCGGCGTGTGCGCCGCGGCCGACCCGCACTGTGACCAGTATCGACACCTCCTCCTGGACGCGCAAGGCTGGCCGCGCATCCTGCAATACCGGGACAACCCCAGCATGGCGTACGACCACGTGGAATCCGTGGTCTCGACGACGAAGGGCGGGCCAGAGGTAGGCAAGGTCTTCGTCGTGACCTGGGAAGGCGCGGGGAAAATCGAGATCTTCGGCGGCGAGGTGCTGACCGCGGACGCCGCCCACCGCCGCATCACCTTCAAGTTCCTCGGTGGCAACACCATTGTCCGCATCCTGCAGACCGATCCCCAGCGCAACGGCAACTACGTGCGCAACATGCGCGTCTTCCGCCAGGATTTCGAGCCGCTCCTCCTCAAGGGTGAAACCTTCAATCCCGAGATGCTGGCCTACCTGGAGCCATTCGGCAGCCTGCGCTTCATGGACTGGATGCTGAGCAACGATCCCGAGGAACGCCCGGCCCGCTGGTCCGAGCGACCACGGCCGGAGATGTTTCCCTGGATCCGCCAGCCGCTCGATCCGGCCGCTCCCTGCGACACCTCGGAAACTCCGGCTTGCCGCCGCATCGGCGGCTATCCGGTCGAGGTCATGGTCGAGCTGGCCAATCGCCTAGGCACCGACCCGCATTTCAACATGCCCTATCGCGCCGACGACGACTGGATCGGCCAGTTCGCGGCCTACGTGCGCGACCACCTGGCGCGCAACCTGCGCGCGACCGTCGAGTATTCCAACGAGGTCTGGAACTGGGGCTTCCCGCAGGCCGACCATGCCAAGCGCGAAGCCCGCAAGCTCTGGGGGTCCGAGGGCACGGGATGGCTGCAATTCATGGGCGTGCGCGCGTCCCAGGCGTGCCATCTTTGGAAGGCGGCTTTTGCGGGGCAAGAGCCGCGCGTTCGCTGCGTGATCGCGCCGCAGACCGGGTGGGTCGAGGCCGCGAACGCATCGCTCGACTGCCCGGCGTGGGTAGCCAGCGATTCGGCAAACCACCGGCCGTGCCACGCGGGCGTGGACGCGGTGGCTATCACGGGCTACTTCGGCGCCGATCTACAGGCCAAGGCCAACGATGCGGTGATGCGCGCGTGGCTGCGCAAGGGCATGGATAGTGCCCGCGACCAGGCCTTCCGCTATCTCGAAAAAGGGGAAAGCGGTGGGCTTTTCGACGACGAGGGTAAACCCCTGGGCGACAAGCACGGCGTCAGCGCGGTGACCACCATCGAGCTGTTCAAGCGCTGGAAGCCCATTGCCCGCGAACGCGGGTTGGCCCTTTACGTCTACGAGGGCGGCACCCACTTCGGCCGCAGCGAAGGCGAGCTACGCCAGTTCCTCGCCGGCCTGGCGAGCGACGAGCGGATGTTCAGCCTCTACCGGCACGTGCTCGAGGAGTATCGCCGAGCCGGCGGCACCGTGTGGAACGCCTGGGGCGGGTTGGAACCCAACGATGCCTGGAGCAACGGCGAATCGCTCGCCGACCGCGGCAACGCCAAGTACCGCGCCCTGCTCGACTTCGCCAAGGCCCACCCCTGCTGGTGGCCGAACTGCGAGCGCGTGACGAGGTAGCGGCGACGAGGGCACGGCCCGGCGCCATTCCAGGTGATCGTTTCCGTTCAGCGGCGACGCCCGGATCTTCGAACGTAGAAGGCACCCAGCGTCCAGCGCGACAGCAGCCGGAAATCGGTGGGCGCGTCCAACCGCGGGATTTGCAGGGCGTCCACCCGAGTATCGATGAGGATGCTGCTTTCGCTGGTCAGGGCGCTGCGAAAGCCACGCTGGCGTAGACTTCCCCGCGAGGTCGGGTTGGACCGATTGTACGGGTAGGCGAAGTGCTGAGGCGGCTCACCGATTTCACGCCGGAAGTCCTCCTTGCACGCGTCCAAGTCGGCCTCGAGCATCTCGGTCGATTGCGAGGTCAGATCCAGGTGTTCCGCGCCGTGTACGCCAAGGCCAATGCTGGGATGCTGGCGCTTGGTCTCGCGTACCTCGTCCCAGCTCATGAGCAGTCGCGGGGGAGACTCGGAGGGGGCCAAGGCGTCGACGACGTAGTCCAACAACGACACCCGGGTGGGCAGATCTGCCTGGATGAGCTTGGCGTCGAGAGACTGGTAGGCCGCCCGGGACTGGTCCGGGTCGTCCAGGTTGAATGGGACGGGCACGCCCGGAAGGCCCAAGTGGCTCCGCGTTCGGTAGCGGAACGCGCTGTAAAGGACATCGAGCCAGGGCACATCACCCCGGGTA
>JADGRD010000167.1 GCA_017881285.1 Pseudomonadota bacterium
GGCACGGGCACGGGTGCAGGCACGGGCACGGGTGCAGGCACGGGCGCGGCGACCGGAGCGGGCGCGGGCACAGGCGCCACCGCCGTGGGCGCATTCGCCTGGTCGCGTATGCGCTCCATTTCACCGATCCATCCCGAAACCTCCGCGCGATCGTCGGCGGCGATGTCCGTCTTGCGGTGCAGATAGTCGCGCAGGTTGGACAGAGCGGGCTCGTAGCGGCGCATGTAGTAGTAGCAGGCGCCGAGATTGCGCGCGAACACCAGCATGTCCGGGTAGGCAATGCTCAGCCTGACGAAGAGCTTGGCCGCGTCTTCGTAGTTGCCTTCCTTGTAGAATCGCATCGCCTCCTTGGCGTCCGACTTACCCCTCTTGTCGAGCTCGGCGGCTAGCGCGGGCGTCGACAGGAGGGGCAGGGTCGAAGTGAAGGTCGAAACGAGAACGCCGAGTACCAGAATTCTTAGTGAACGCGCCATTCGTCTTCCTTGATCTGTTCCTTGTTCTGCGTTGTCTTGGGCGGCTTGCGAAAGCCGCCCGGCTTCTTCGTCCCGCCGACGGGCTCGACGGGTTTCTGCGCGGGGCCGGCCGCGGCAGGCTCCGCACGTTCCAGATCGACCGAGGTGGCCGAGTTCCCCTCGAGCCCCACCGCGACGGTCTTGTCCTTGTAGCCTTGCAGGCGCAGCACCAAGCCGAGCGTGCCGTTGCCCTGCGGGTACGACTTCTCGAGCGGGGTCACGCCTAGCACGGTCCCCGCCTTCTCATCGGACACGATCGCGCCCGCGGGCGAGCTGCGAATCTGCAGACGCACGCTCGGCGCCTCCGCGACTGGCGGCGCCGGCTTGGCGGCAACCGGCGGCGGGGCTGGCGCTGGTCCGGCGGCGGGCGGCCCGGCCGAGCGAAGCGCGAAAAACAGCGCGGCAGCGGCGGCCACCGCGCCCACCCCAACCAGGAGCGGCCAACGCTTGGGCTTGAGGGCCTCCATCTCCGAATCGGTCGAGAGGTCCGGCGAGGGCGAGCCCGCCTCGCCCATGGCTTGTGAGAGCGTGCTGATGGTCTGGCTCCGGGCTGGCACGGGAGCCGGGGTGATGTTGCTCCGGCTGCCCAGGGTTCCGAGGAGCACCGGCGGCGGCGTCTTCTGATAGCCGTAGCCCTGTCGAGAATAGAGCGACTGATTGGGCATCCCCGCCAGCGTCCAAGCCGGGGCATTGGCGTTTCCCTGCGCGGTCAGCGCGGGATAGGTCCCGAGCAAGGCCCCGACGAAGTAGTCGACCGTGGCGAAGCGCTTCTCGCGATCCTTGGCCAGGGCGCGCATCACGGTCTGCTCGACGAATTCGGGTAGGTCGGGCACGTGCTGGCGCAGCGGCGGCGGATCGGCGGTGATCTGCATGACCAGCATCTCGGTCGCGGACTGGGATACGAAGGGCGGCACCCCAGCGAGCATTTCGTACACGATGATGGCGAACGAATAGATGTCCGAGCGAAGATCGACGTCGGAGCTGTCGCGGCATTGCTCCGGGGACATGTAGCTTGGGCTGCCCATGAGCAGGCCCGCCTGCGTCTTCAACGTGGAGCCTCTCTCGTCGCCGTGCTTGATCTTGGCGATGCCGAAATCGAGCACCTTGACGCGAAAGCCCATTGGCGAGCCAGGGTCCTGGATGAGGAACAGATTCTCGGGCTTGAGGTCGCGGTGCACGATCCCGGCGCTGTGAGCGGCGCCGAGCGCGGAACCCGCCTGGCGCGCGATCTCCTGCACGGTGGGTAGAGGGATCAGCCCCTGCTGGAGAATCACCTTCTGCAAGGAATCCCCATCCAGAAACTCCATTAGGATGTAGGGCTCGCCGTCGACGGTCACGCCAGCGTCGAAGACGTCGATAATGCTGGGATGGCGAATCGCGCTCGCGGCCCGCGCCTCGTTGAGAAAGCGCCGCACGAGCTCGGGGTCCTGGTCCATCCCCGTGTGCATGATCTTGATGGCGGCCCGGCGCTGCAGGAAGGGGTTCTCGGCCTCGTAGACCTCGCCAAAGCCCCCCTCGCCGAGCAGGCGCACGACCTGGAAATTGCCAAAGATTTGTCCGGCTGCCACCGCCATGCAAGCTCGTCCTATAGACTATCGATAGTACGACAAGGTCGGGAAATCCGAAGTGTTTTCTCGGTATCGACAGGTGGCCGGAGTTCTTTTAGTGCTTTCGGTGGCCCGGGGTCTCGCCGCCCCCCACCCGTGAGCGATTGGCGCCCCTTGCCGCGACGGACCAAGAGCTGGCCGATGATCGTTGCGGGTAACGGAAACTCCAATGATAATCCGCACGCCAGGGTGATAGGGACGAGCATAGGCAACTACCGGATCCAGCGCCTCATCGGAGAAGGGGGGATGGGACAGGTCTATCTGGCCGTCCACCCGGGCATCGGGCGCCGGGCCGCGGTCAAGGTGCTTACCCCCGGCGACGCCGCCGACCCGCAGATCGTCGGCCGTTTCATCACCGAGGCGCGCGCGGCCAACGCAATTCGCCATCCGAACATCGTCGATATCTACGATTCGGGCGTGCTCGAAAGTGGCACCCCGTACATCGTCATGGAGTACCTCGAGGGGGAAACCCTCACGCAGGTGATCGGCCGTGGCCCGGTCACCCTCGACGACGCCCTCGACTGGAGCTGCCAAGTGGCGGAGGCCTTGGCCGCCGCGCACGCCTGCGACGTCGTGCACCGCGATCTCAAGCCCGACAACCTGTACTTGATCCCCGACGCGCACCGCCTGGGCAAAAGGCAGGTGAAGGTGCTGGACTTCGGCATCGCCAAGTTGCAACGCCAGCGGCTCGAGCAGGCGCACAAGACGCGCACCGGGTCGCTGCTGGGAACGCCGCTTTACATGTCGCCCGAGCAGTGCATGAGCCAGAAGGCCATCGATGTCCATACCGACATCTACTCGCTCGGCGTGATCCTCTACGAGATGGTCACGGGCCGGCGCCCCTTCGATGGCGACGGCGTCTACGCCATCATCAGCATGCACATCAACGATCCACCGGCGCCGCCCTCCACCCTGCGACCCGATCTGCCGCGCATGCTGGAAGAGATCATCGTCAAGGCGCTCGCCAAGGCGCCCGCGGATCGACAGGAATCGATGGCCGTGCTCCACTCGCAGCTCGAGCTCGCGCGCGGCAACGCCGCCGCCAGCAGCGAGGCGCTGCTGCGCGTGCAACGGATACGGCCGATCCCCATCGAGGCCTCGCCGCCGTTGGCGATACCCGAGATCAGAACCCTCGGCGATACCGCGGTGTCGGGCCGGACCGCCGGGCAGACCGCATCCGGACGATCCCCGTCCCGGCCCTGGCTGCTCATCCTTGCCGGGGCGACCGCCGTGTTCGCCATCGCCTTCTGGTGGACCGGCCACCGGAGCGTGGCGCCGACCCCGCCGGCCGTGCGCGTTCCCGCGACAGGGCCCACCTTCGTCGCGCCGCCTCCCACGGCGCCAGCCGTCATCGAGATCGGCCTCGCTAGCGCGCCGGCCGGGGCCAGCGTCTATGCCGACGACGTTCTGCTCGGCACCACGCCGGCGCTCTACCGGACCGCCCCGGGCGGCGAGCCGGTGGAGTTTATCTTCCGGCTGGAAGGCTTCGCGCCCGAGCGCATCCGCGCCCTGCCCGCCAAGGGTCTCATCGTCACCGCCAGTTTCGCCTCGCCCACGCCTGTCCCACTCCCCGCCGCGCCGAAACACCGACGTGCCCGCGGAACCGAGGCCAGTCCGTCGACCGACATCCAGACCGAACGTTAGGGTACGCCAAGATGAAACGAAAGTTTCCCGCCGCGCTTGCCCTGGTGTTGCTTGCTGCCCCACGCGCGGGGCTGAGTGCGCCCGCCGTCCCCGGCGACCAACCGCCACCGCTGGCCAGCCAGGCCGACGAGGCGCAGTCTCACTTCCTGCACGGCAACCGCGCCTACCAGGAAAAGCGTTTCGAGGATGCCCTGGCCTCGTACTACCTATCGAATCGCCTGGTGGCCAACCGCAACGTGCAGTTCAATATCGCTAGGTGCCTGGATCGCCTCGGCCGCTACGACGAGGCCTACCGCGCCTGGTCCACGCTCCTCAATCAGCCCCTGCCCGAGAAAGATCGAAAGGCGGTCCAGGTTGCCATCGACGGACTGCGACCGCACCTCGCCCTGGTCGAGGTCGAAACCACGCCGCCGGGCGCGACCATCTACGCCAGCCGGCGCGACCTGGGCGCGCTCGGCGTGACGCCCAAGAGCCTGGCCCTGCAGCCCGGCCAGACCAAGATCATTCTCGATCGCGATGGCTATCGCCCCGTCGAGCTCTGGGCCGACCCGGCGCAGGGCAAGGAGATCAAGCTCACGGCCACGCTGGAGCGCATCTACGGCCAGCTCGAGATCCGGCGGGTTCCCGAAGCCGCAGAGATCCGGAGCGACTCTCTCGACGGAGAAGTGCTCCGGCGTGGCCCCGGCGTGATCAAGGCGTTGCCCGGCCCGCTGGTGCTTTTCATCTCCGCACCGGGCTTCGAGACCGCGCGCATGATGGTCAACGTCCTGCCCGACGCGAGGGTGCCGATGGACGCGCTTCTCCTGGCCGCGAATGCGCCGACGGGAACCCTGGTGGTGAGATGCAACATCGCCAGCGCCCTCATCCGCGTCGATGGCAAGGAAGCCGGTTTCACCCCCGCCGTCATCGACGCCGTGGCCACGGGTTTGCGACAGGTCGAGATCCTGGCCGAAGGCCGCCGGCCGTTCGCCGCCACGGTCGAGGTGAAGAAGGCGGAGGGCACCTTCGTCGACGGCTACCTGGGACGCACCGACCCCGAGGTCACCGCGGCGACGAAATCCTCCATCGCCTCGGAGTCCGCGCCCGCGTCCATCACGGTGATCACCGCCGACGAAATCGCCGCCTTCGGCTACACGTCGCTGGGCGAGGCGCTGACCGCAATCCGCGGCGCTTTCGTCTCCAACGACCGCAGCTACGAGTCGGTGGGGTTCCGTGGCTTCTCCCCGCCCGGCGACTACACCAACCGCGTGCTCGTACTGATCGACGGGCACTCGATCAACGACGCGGTCACTGGCCAGGGCTACGTGGGCCACGACCTCGACGTCGACCTGGCGAACGTGGCACGCATCGAGATCGTGCGCGGTCCGGGATCGGTTCTCTACGGAGCCGGGGCCCTCTTCGGCGTCATCAACGTGGTGACCCGGCGCGGGGACGAGGGTTGGCACGCAACGCTTGGCGCCTTGACGGGAAGCATGGGTCTGGGTGCGGGTCGCGCCACCGCCGGCGTGCGCAAGGGCGCGACCGAACTGATGGTGAGCGCGGCGGCCATGACCTCCGACGGAGAAAACCGCTACGTCTGGCCTCCCGAGCTGAACGGTGGCGTGCCGGTCACCGTGTTCGGTGGCGACGGCGAGAAAGCGCAGCACGTCGACGTGGCGGGACGGCTGGGTCCACTGTCCCTCCGCGCGGGCTACAACCATCGCAAGAAATCGCTGCCGACGGGGGCCTACGACACCCTACCGATGGCGGGTACCTACAACGACGACCATCGCGCCTTTGCCGAGCTTCGCTTCGAGCAGGCCTTCCGCGGCGTCGGCGTCGCCGCGCGCGCCGCGTACGACGCAAGCTGGTACCACGGCCACTTCCTCGCAGTCGATCCCACCGCTCCCAACGGGCAGGATCTCCGGGCGCAGTGGCTCACCGGCGAGCTGCGCCTCGAACCGCCGGCCTTCCATCGCCAATATTTCGCCCTGGGCGCCGAGATCGTCGCGCAGCTCGACCTGGAGACCGACGAGCCTTTCACCGGCAATCCCATCCCCAAGGATCTCATCTTGTCGGCCTACCTGGTCGACGACATCCGCCTCTCGAATCGGTGGGCGGTGAATCTCGGCCGGCGCAGCGACAGCTACACACGCAGCTCGGGCACCACGCTGAATCCCCGCGTCGCCGTCATCGGCAAGCCGTACGCGGGCGGGAACACGAAGCTGTTTTTCGGCCGCTCGTTCCGGACGCCCTCGCCCAACGAGCGCGCCGACAGCCGCGACCCGAATCTGCGGCCGGAAACCATCTGGAGCGCCGAGCTCGAACATTCGCACGCGGTGAGCGACGACGTCCATCTGGTCGGCGCCGTGTTCGCCAACTGGCTGAGCAACCTCGTGACGTTGGTCATCGACAGTGACCCGGCCATCGGTTCGGTATACGTGAACAATCCCAACCGGATCCGCAGCCTGGGCGCCGAGGGCGAGGCGCGCTGGGAGCCCGGCGGGGGCATGATGGTTTCGCTTTCGCTCACCCGCCAGCGCGTCGAGGAAATGACGCCCGCGGGAAACGCGCCCTTCCTGAACGCCCCGCAAACCATGGTCCAGGCGCGCGTCCTCTGCCCGCTGGCCGGCCCGGCTCTCCGCCTCGGCAGTGAACTGGTCCTGGATTCCGGTCGGCCCTTCCACCAGACCGACCCGGCCCTGGCCACGACCGACTACCGCACCGACGATGCCTTGCTGTGGAACCTGAGTTTTTCGGGCGCGTATCGCGCCTACCACCTGCGTTACTTCGCCGGCATCTTCAACTTGCTCGACGTCCGCGACACGCGCGCCGGCTTCCCGACGAGCGTCGACTACCCGCCCAGCCTGATTCCTCGCTACGGCCGCTCCGTGCGAACCGGCTTGTCGCTTCAATTCTGAGTGGATCGCGTCTGCTGCTGCCAGGCCGGTCCCGCAGCCGCTCGTGGGCTCTCCCGCAGGGCGACGCAGGTCTTCCTACACCTCGCCGCGCACCGGGCCGCGTTACGCCGGCAATGTATTTTTCTTAGCGTTAGCTAGGGTGTCCTGGAGTACAATACATGAGATCAGGTGTTTTCTTCTAGCGCGTCGTGGAGGAGAGAGGCCATGCCGAACAACCGGTTGCGTGATGCGAAAGGGCTGCTTGCCCTAACAGCTTTCGTTGCTTCTCTGGGTCTGGTTTCGGCCTGCCAGACCGGCGGCTCGGCGGAGAATGTGGCCGGCGGCGATGCGGGGCAAGCCCGTGGCGACGTCCCGCTGGTCTCGCCCGACACGAACGTCGTCATCTACATCGATGGCGGTTCCTCGTCTGCCATCGACGGCACCTGCTCGGCGCTGACGAGCTGCAAGGTCGCCGGCGGACAGTACTGCGGGGTCATCGGCGACGGGTGCAACGCCAACCTCAACTGCGGCGACTGCCTCACCGGCCAGACCTGCGCCGGACACGTCTGTACCTCCGGCTCCGGCTACGACGGTGGCCTCCTCACTTCCTGCACCGTCACCGGCGGACAATACTGTGGGGATATCGGCAACGGCGCCGGCGGCAAGCTCTCCTGCGGGACCTGCACCGCCGCTGGCTGGACCTGCACCGACGGCCTGTGCACCG
This sequence comes from Pseudomonadota bacterium, assembly GCA_017881285.1. Taxonomy (GTDB): domain Bacteria; phylum Myxococcota_A; class Polyangia; order Fen-1088; family Fen-1088; genus Fen-1118. Next base: position 7,367 of record JADGRD010000167.1, read on the forward strand.
CCGGCGCCACGGTCTGC